>JARLGT010000120.1 GCA_031292615.1 Coriobacteriia bacterium
CGGTGCCCGCGATCTCCCCCACAGGATGGCAACTCGTGCAGGGGTAGAACAACAACTCCCCCGAGGAGGCGCGCCCAGCAAAGGCGGGAGCGGCAAGCAGCGCACACACGGCGAGCGCCGTCGCCGTCAGCGACAGAAGCACGAGGACGCGCGACCTCGCAGGTGGGCGCCATGCCGAACGGGATAGGAACACGACCATATCCTCTCCTCACTACCGGGTGAGGCGAACGAGCTGCCTGGAAACATGGGCAATCTGTGCACAGCGCCTTAAGCGCCCTTGATCTCACTCAGAGTATCAATGCAAAAGGGCTCCGAGGGATTGGGGGGCGATTGGGGTCTTGTTAAGGTATTGTTAGCGCCCTTCATGCACGCAAGGATTGCCATGCCGACACGCTTGACGGGGGCTTCCGCCGGTCTGTAGCGTCAGGCCTATCGCCGGCCGCCGAAGCCTCGCCGTGCCAACCAGATTGCCGAGATGAACGCCATGCGCTCGTTGCCCGACTCCACATGCCACCCACGCAGCGCCGCCGAGGCTTCCCGATGAAGATGCCCCGGCTGTTTGGCTCGGGGACCTCGAAGACGTGGTCGGGCATGGGCGCGCGCGTGGTGTGGACCGTCGCCGGTGTCTACATGCTCCTGATGGCGCTCGGTGCTGGGCTCGCCGCGTGGACTGGCTCCTCGAGCACGTGCGCGTCATGCCACGAGATCGCGCCATTGGTCGCAACGTGGAAGACGTCGTCCCACGCCGACGTCGGCTGTCCGGCATGTCACGAGCCCGTTCGCTCTTGGGCGGCCTTCCCCGAGACATTCCTGTGGCGCGCGCAGAGACTGCAGCGCGACGTCGCGGCACACCGCGCGAACCCCAACGCGAGCACGCTGCCCTCTTCGGCAGCCATGCCCCAACTCATTCCGGACGAGAACTGTCTGCAGTGCCACGACCTGTCGCGCGCCGTCACGCTGCCAACCGGGCTGACGATGGATCACGCCAAGCACGTCGCGCGCAACAAGTCGTGCGTCTCGTGCCACTGGTCGGTTGCGCACCCGGTCCCCGACACCGAGAAGCCGCTCGCGCTGATGGAGCGCTGCTTCACGTGCCACGGCCAGCCCGGTTCCAAGGCGTCGGCAGCGTGCACGCTGTGTCATCCCAAGGACTTCACGTGGCGTCCCGAGTCCCACAAGCCCCCATACGCCTGGCTCGCTAACCACGGCAAGGCCGCCAAAGCCAACCGCCAGCCGTGCCTGATGTGCCACGAGCAAAGCTTCTGCTCCAACTGCCACGGGATGCCGATGCCGCATCCCGCCGGTTGGGCCCAGGGCAACCCACCTGCTCACGCGCAGTACGCCAAGACCAACTCGCAAGTGTGCGTGCAATGCCACGGCCCAGCGCCCAACTTGTGCTCCATGTGTCACCACCAGGGCTACGACCCCAAGAACGGTCCGTGGGCATCCAATCACGTCGCCACAGTCAACGCACGCGGTGCGGCGTTTTGCTTGAGCTGCCACGACGAGGTGTTCTGCTCGACGTGCCACAACAACATGTCCAAGGCGCGTGCGGCCAGCGCAACACCGACTCCGTAGGCCAGGAGCTCTGCGAGCCATGTGTGTGCGATTGGCGGCGGGGTGAGTCGCCTACGACTCCGCAGGCTGGACGGTCGATGCGGTGTCATCCGGCGCCGGTTTGCCCGCCTTCGCACCGCGGGCCGCCTTCACGGCCTCAAGCGCAGCCTCGAGCGCGCTTCCATCGCCCTCGCCCAGCAGCTGGATGATCCTGTCGAGCTTGTCGAGTTCGATCCGCGCGAGCTGACGCTGCAACGACTCGATGTCCTTCTTGGCCTCGACGTTGGTCTGAAAGTCGGCGTTGGCCTGGAATCGATCGCGCTCTGCCGAGCGGTTCTGGCTCATCATGATGATCGGCGCCGCGTAGGCCGCCTGAGTGGAGAACAGTAGGTTCAGCAGGATGAACGGGTACGGGTCCCAGCGGTGCGTCGCGACCTCGATGATGTTGAAGGTCATCCAGGCGATCACGAACAGGGTCTGGATGATGATGAACGCCCACGACCCCATGCCTGACGCCACGGCATCGGCGACTCGCTGTCCGAAAGTCATCTTGTCGCGATGAGCCGCTGTCCACGTCTTGTCGTGGTGCCACTTCTCGACCTCGACCGGCTTCTTCTTAGCCATGGGGTCTAGTTCACCTTGACCTTCCACTGAGCGATGGGGCGGCTAGGGCTTCACAGGCTCCGGGAACGTCGTGGGCTCGATGCTGAACGCCTGGACGAGCACCGCAGTCATCCCGGAACCCGCGAACGGTCCCGTGCCCGTGTACTCGCCGAGGATTCTGCCCTTGACCGCAATGTGGTCGCCCTTCTTGACGCCTGGATCCGAGTTGACGGCTATCACCGCCGCTCCGACAGGCTCGTCCGAGGTCACGAACATCTGCACATTCGGCGGAGAGGACTGGGCGTCGTACGGTGCGAAGACCTCGCCGACCAGGCTGACCGTCCTTCCCGTGAAAGCAGAGGGATCGGCCTCCACGTCGCCCCAGTCTGCGACGTGCAGCTGCTGAGTCGCAATGGCTGCGTGCTGGGGGAAGACCGGGTGAGCGGAGCACCCGGCAACCAAGCCGACCGCCAGAGCGGCGATCGCCCATGCCGCGACGCTGAACACGGTGTATCGGTTGCGCAAGGATGCCGATCCCTTCGGGGGCAAGACGACTACTACTGCACGATGACAGTGCCTCCGACTGTGGGATGCTGCAGCGAGTGGTAGCCGAACGTACCGGCCTTGCTGAACACGTGGCGCGCGACGTCGCCCGGCGACATAGTCGGGCTGGTCAGGGACCCGTCGTTGAGTACGATTGACTCCGGCGTGAGGCTGGTGTTCTGCCAGACGACCTGTGATCCAGCCTTGATCGTGACCGTCGAGGGAACGAACGCGGTGTCGGTGATGTTAACGATCACGTGAGCCGAGTTGTTGCCCGCCGACGGCGTCGGTGTGGCTGTGGGTGTGACCGCCGTCGTGGGCGGGTTCACC
Source organism: Coriobacteriia bacterium (assembly GCA_031292615.1). NCBI lineage: Bacteria > Bacillati > Actinomycetota > Coriobacteriia > Coriobacteriia bacterium. Next base: position 3,034 of record JARLGT010000120.1, read on the forward strand.
GGTGCGGCCGTCGGGGCTGAACATCCGGCGAGGAGCGCGGCCAGCACCAGCACAAGCGTGGAGATCACAAGTAGTCGTCGCATGGTCATCATCGTTCCCTCTGTTCAGATGTTTGTGGTGACGCACCCGTGCTGCTGAGACGCCGCGCGGGCGCACCGCAGGCGACGACCATGCTAGCACCAGTCGCGCCAGTCTTGGCTCGAACGCGGTCTTGTCCGCAGAAGGAACACAGCGCGGCGAGAATCCAACGCTCGATCACGCATGCGACCGTGCCGACCCGCGCGTCACACCGAGACAGCGTCGCTTCACTTGGAGGGGTCGATGCCGGCTAGGTCTTGGCGTGCGCAATCAGGTACTCGAGATAGCGTGACTTGACCTGTTGGCTCGCCATCGCCTGCTTGATCGGCGGCATGCGCAGCACGGCGCCGAGCACGGCCGCCAATGCACGGTGGTTCCACAGCACTCGGTTGTCGAAGATCAGATTCTCAAGGTCGCCGCGCTCTATCGCCATCATCACGGTGCGGTGGACCGAGTTCAGAGGAGTGATCACGCGCTGTGGCCGAGAGCGGAGGCTGAGGTTCTTGCGCGCACACGTCCGCACGCACACGCCGCAGCCCAGGCACAGCTCCTCGTCCACCTTGGCGCGCTTCGCCTTGGGGTTGCCGGCGTCGTTCGCCGAGACGAGCGACATCGCCTCGACCGGGCACGCGTTGACGCACACGCCGCAGCCGTTGCACTGCGACTCGTCCACGACCGGCAGGAAGTTGGATGTGTGCACTGGATTGAGCATGCCGAACTTGCGGGCCGCGATCATCGCCTCGCAACAGCACCCGCAACAGTTGCAGATGAAGTTGACCCCCTCGCGAACGTTCTCGCCGAACTGCACGAGGTTGCGCTCGTAAGCCTTCTGCAGAAGGTCGAGGCCCTCGCTCACATCTACCTCGCGAGCGTAGCCATGGCGCGTCAGCGCTTGAGCCGAGGTGTTGAACGTCATACAGATGTCCATGGGCGCGTCGCAGTTCTGACCTACGTGCAGCATCTTGTGTCGGCAGTAGCACACGCCGATTCCGCGGTGCGTCGCGGTGCGGATGACTTCGCTCGCGCGCTCGTAGTCCAATACGTGCACCGCGTTCTCGCTCGAAAGCACGGGCTCGTGGACGAACGTGCGCCCTAGTTGTGTCTCGCCGTCGGTGAACAGTGCTCGGATGAACTCTTCCTCGACGTTCATGTACTGGTAGAACAGCTCGCCGAGCACTTTCTGGTCGATGTCTCCACGCAGTCGCATCATCGAGAACTCGAAAAAGCCTGCCATCGGCGGAGGGAGGATGTAGGTTGTCTCGCCGCGCTGTTCCATGTCCACGAGGATGGCTCGGCTGGCAAGCCCGTCGAGGATCTTGCGGGTCTCGGTCAGATCGAGTTTCAGAATCTTGCTCGCTTTGGCGGCGGTGAACGGCTTGATGGGCAGCAGGGCGACGACGCCTGCCTCACGCTCGCTAAAGAGGATCGAGAGAATCTTGTAGAGCGTGTCGGAGGGCGGCGCGCCTTGCGGGAACCGGTTGAGGCGATCGACAAGCTCGGCGTAGCCGGACTTCAGCGTCACGTGCGACACGCTAGCTCACCCACGTCACGATATCGTCGAGATCGGCGCGCTGCCGCGGCATCGAGTTGACCGGAGCGTCCTGCGACGGATACCCCATCGCCACGCCGATGACGAAGCTCTTGGTGCCAGTGCCCGGCAGCACCTCTCGGAGTACCTCGGGATAGCGCACGCCCATCGCCATGATGACCGTGCCGAGCCCGGCATCGAACGCGGCGAGGCAGACGTTTTCGACGAGCAGCCCCGCGTCAAACGTCGCGTAGTGCGGGACGAGTCCGCGGTCCACAGCGAACACCAGGAGGCACGGCGCGCCGTACATCTCCCAGATGCTCGGCCCGGGAGGCGGCTGGAACGTCTCGCCCGGGCGCGTGAGGTTCATGCGCGCCAGGACGTGCTCGGGCCATTGATTGCGCGACGGCATCTCGAGGTCGGTCGGCGCCTCGTCGCCCTCGCGGATCTTGCTCATGTACGCAGCCTTGACTAGCGAGAGCGCGTCTCCGGTGATGACGTAGACGCTCCACGCCTGCGAGTTTCCCCACGAAGGAGCCCATCGCGCCTCGTCGAGCACCGTGCGAATCACGTCCGCTTCGATGGGCCGAGGCAGGAACGATCGGATGCTTCGCCTTCCGAGAATCGCGTTCTTCGTCTCCATGTCGCACTCCGCTCTATCGTGCCGACGTCGTCGGTTCGGACCGTCCGGTGCCAGACTGCTCACTGCCGCTCTTGAAGCTCCTCCCAATCCTCCATCTCGAGGAAACTCCCCCCAACGTGAGCCTCCATCTCGAGGAACAACGCCCAAGGGGCGGTGAAGGACAGCGTCTCTCGGCTGACGTGGCTACGCTGGGCGATGTCGAAGAAGCCGATGATGCCTCTGGGACGCTCGCGCCGGGCCTCGGCATAGCCGAACACGATCGACTGGCACGCGCCGCCGAAGCGCGCTATCGCGCTCTCGCCGCTCCCGCGCCCGTAGTCAGAGAGCACGACGAGCGCCGAGAGCTGGTCGGCGTTGACGAGGAAGATCACCATCGCGGGCGTTTCGTCTTCGCCCAGTTGGTCGAAGGGCTTGAGCACCACGTATTCGGTCGCGACATCGGTCATCGGGATCGTGCCGAGCCATGCGGTGACGGTCTCGGGGGTCTTGAAGAAGCGCTCGCCCTCGGCCATCTTGCTGCTGCGCTGAATCTTGGCAGCCACCTCGGCGTCGCCCGTCGAGAGCAGTGCCTCGATGGCCATCCCGCACTGCGTGTACTGGTCGCCGAAGCCAAGCCCCACACCGCCGCCAGGGCAGCCGAAGGTCTGGCGATCGAAGACGGCGGTTCGCCCTTTGGCGACCGCGACGATCGAGGAGCCGACGCAGCCCCATCGGCCCTCTTTGAACTGGAGCGCGCCATCGGGCTTCGCGTCGGTCAGAACTACGGCGACCGGCGAGAGTTGAAGTCGCAACGCGTCGATGAGCTTGCTCTTCACGACAAAGGACCTCCAGCTCGACGCGGGCATCTCGGATGTTCCTTCCCGAGACGGGCCATGGGCCCAAGGGCCGGCACACCGAGCGCGATGATTGGGCAGAGATTCGGCAGCGGCTAGTCGATCACACCGCTCTCCTGCCGGATCTGCTTGCGTTTGATCTTGCCGCCGAGCGTCTTAGGCAACTCGTCGACGAACTCGACGATGCGCGGGTACTTGTACGGCGCCGTCGTCTTCTTCACATGCGCCTGCAGCTCCTTGACCAGAGCATCGCTCGGCTCCCAGCCCTTCGCCAAGACGCAGGTGGCCTTGACCACCAGCCCGCGCAGCTCATCGGGTGCGGCAGTCACGGCGCACTCGACGACGGCGGGATGCTCGATGAGCGCGCTTTCCACCTCGAACGGGCCGATACGATAGCCCGATGCCTTGATGACGTCGTCGTTGCGGCCGACGAAGAAGTAGTAGCCGTCGGAGTCGCGCCACGCGACGTCCATGGTGTTGTAGTAGTCTCCGCCAACCGCTTCCTTGGTGCGCTCTTCGTCGCGGTAGTAGCCCACGAACAGTCCCGGAGGCCACGCCTGCTTCAGACCGGTAACGCAGATCTCGCCCTCCTCGCCGTCGGCGCAGACGTTTCCGGCCTCGTCCATCAACTTCATGTTGTAGAGCGGCGATGGCATGCCCATTGAGCCAGGCTTGGGCTCGATCCACGGGAACGTGGCGATGAGCACGACGCTCTCCGTCTGCCCGAAGCCTTCGCGGATCTTCTTGCCGGTGAACTCCTCCCAGCGCTTCGTGACCTCGGGGTTGAGTGGCTCGCCGGCCGTCGTGAAGTTGGCCACCGCTGACAGGTCGTACGCCGAGACGTCCTCCTGCAGCATGAATCGATACATCGTGGGCGGTGCGCAGAAGGTCGTGAGTCGGTAGTCCTGAATCTTGGCCAGGAGTTCGGCGGGAACGAACTTCTTCATGTCGTAGCCGAAGATCGTCGCTCCGCAGATCCACTGGCCGTAGATCTTGCCCCACCCGAACTTCGCCCATCCGGAGTCCGACACGCTCATGTGCAGCGTGTCTTCCTGCACCTGCTGCCAGTAGCGTGCCGTGATGATGTGCCCCAGCGGGTGCAGGAAGTTGTGCTTGACCATCTTGGCAAGCCCGGTGGTGCCGGAGGTGAAGTAGATGAGCATCGTGTCTTCGTTGCGCGTGGCGTCCTCGCCTGCCGGCTGAATCCACTCCTCCGAGGCGCCGGCCAGAAGCTCGTCGAGAGACAGCCAGCCGTCGCGGCTGCCAGCGACCACGATGCGGTTCGAGACCGTCGGGCATTCGGGAAACGCTTGCTGCATCTGATCGATGACGTAGTCGTCGTCGACGCAGATGACCATCTGGCAGCCAGCGCTCTCGACGCGGTAGATGATGTCTTTCTTGGTCAGCTGCAGGGAGGCCGGAATAAGAATCGCCCCGATCTTGCACAGCGCAGCGGCCACCACCCAGTACTCCCACCGACGGCGAAGCACCGCCATGACCACGGAGCCCTTCTCGATTCCGAGCTGCCGAAACGCGTTCGCCGCGCGATCGGACATGCGCTTCATGTCGGCGAAGGTGAGTGTCTTCTCGGCGCCGTCGTCGTCGCACCATACGAGCGCGCGCTTCTCCGGCTCGACGCGGGCCCACTCGTCGACGACGTCGTAACCGAAGTTGAAGCCGTCTGGCGCAACGATCTTGAAGTTCTCGATGAAGTCCTCGTAGGAGTCGAACTCGATACGGGGACAGAACTTCTTCAGCAGGTGGTCCATCGTGTCCCTCCCTCGGGCGTTAAGCTGCGAGCGAAGCGAGTCTGCTCGAGCGGCCGACTCGAACGCAGCTGAAAGTCTGCGTTCGAGCTACTCGGCGATGATCGTCACGAACTGGGCCGGGGTGTCGCCGGCGCACTTCTGCCCATGCGGATGAGTTGGGTTGAAGTAGATGCTGTCGCCGGCCTCGAGAAGCAGTTCCCGGTCATCGAACGTGACAGCCACGAGGCCTTCCAGAACCAAGTTGAACTCCTGCCCGGAGTGCGTGACCAACTCGGCAGGCTCGTCGGTGGGGTCGAGCGTGACGAGCAGCGGCTGCATGATCTTGTGGGTGAACAGCCAGGCGAGGTCCTGGTAGCGGTAGCCGGGGAAGCGGTTGACGCTGCGTCCTCGGCCCGCCTTGACCACCTGATACGTGTCGAGCTTCGCGCCGGTCCCTGTCAGGATCTCGGTCAGGTCGACGCCGAACTTGTTCGCGATGTGATAGATCGCCGAGATCGGGACGTCGGCGCCGGTCTCCTCGTAGGAGATGTAGGTGTCGACGGACACGCCGAGCTCCTCGGCAAGCTCCTCACGCGTGATGTCACACGCCTCGCGAAGGCCCTTGATGCGCAGCCCTATCTGCTTGAAGTCGATCGTCATGTGAAAGTCCTCCCCCTCAAGAATCGATGCCGGTTCGACCGCGCGGGCTACGGCGAGATGCCGCCGTCACATGTCGCAGGTGCTGCCTTCCATACCGATCTCGAGCGCGCGTCGGTTCGGTTCGAGCAACTGCTGGCGCTTGGCGGGAACCGACTTCACGATCGCCTTATCCAACGCCTCGACGCCGCAGAATCCGATCTCCTTGAGAAGCTTTCCCACGAGGATGACGTTTGCCAGCCCCTTGAGACCGGAGTCCTCGGCGAGTTTGGTCGCGGGCACCTCGAAGAGCGTGATGTCATCGCGAGCTGGCGGCGTGGCGATCATCGTGCTGTCGATGATCACGGTGCCGCCGGGGACGACGTCGCCGATGAACTTGTCCAGCGAGGGCTGGTTCATGGCGATGAGCACGTCGGGTTCGAGCACGAGCGGCGAGCCGATGGGCTCGTCGGACAGGCATACGCTGCAGTTGGCGGTCCCGCCGCGCATCTCCGGGCCGTACGACGGCAGCCAGGAAAGCTCGCGGCCCTCGATCAGGCCGGCCTCGGCGATGAGCTTGCCCGCGAACAGCACGCCTTGGCCGCCGAAACCGGCGAGCAGCACGTTCAGATCGCTCACGACAGCTCGCCTCCTTCGGCGGAGGGTTCTCCACTGCGCGCGCGAGCCGCGGCCGCCTCGGCGACGTTGGCAAAGCCGTCGGCCTTGACGTCCTTGAAGACGCCCAGCGGGTAGTATGGCAGCAGGTTGTCGCGCAGCCACTGCAGGGCGTCTTGCGGCGAGAGTCCCCAGTTGGTGGGGCACGTCGAGACGACCTCGATGATGCTGTAGCCCACACCCTCGATCTGGTACTCGAACGCCTTCTTGATGGCCTTCTTGGCCGCCCGGATGTTGCGCGGCGAGTCGACGGTGACCCGCTGCGCAAGCGCCACGCCGTCGAGTGTGGAGAGCAGCTCGCAGACTCGGATCGGGAAGCCGTCGGCCTGCGTGCTACGGCCGTACGGGCTCGTCTGAGTGATCTGCCCGGGCAGCGACGTCGGCGCCATCTGACCGCCCGTCATGCCGTAGATCGCGTTGTTGATGAAGATGACGGTGATGTGCTCGCCGCGGGTGGCGGCGTGTACGGTCTCGCCCATGCCGATCGATGCCAGGTCGCCGTCGCCCTGGTAGGCGAAGACGACGTTGTCCGGCATCACGCGCTTCAGCGCCGTCGCGACCGCGGGCGCGCGGCCATGTGCCGCTTGCACCATGTCGCAGGCGAAGAAGTCGTACGCGAGCACCGAGCAGCCAACCGGGGCCACGCCCACGGTCATCCCTTCGACGTCGAGCTCGTCGAGTGTCTCGGCGACCAGGCGGTGCGTGATGCCGTGCGTGCATCCCGGGCAGTACGAGAACTGTTGCTCGGTCAGTGCGTGCGGACGCTCGAAGACGACCGTCATCGGACGTCACCCCCTGCCACGCGCGCGACTGGTCGAGCAACTTCGAGCCGCTCGGCCAGCTCCTCGATGCGGGCCAGCACCTCGCCCGGCTTGGGAATGATGCCGCCGGACCGTCCGAAGAACTCGACCGGCACGCGGCCGTTCACGGCGAGGCGCACGTCGTCGACCATCTGTCCCATGTTCATCTCGACGGTCAAGAACGCGCTCGCACCGGCGACCGACTTCTCGATCGTGTCGACCGGGTACGGCCACAGTGTGATGGGCCGGATGAGCCCCGCCTTGATGCCCTTCTCGCGCGCCTTGTTCACGGCGCTGCGGCCGATTCGCGCACAGGCGCCGAACGCAACCACCACGATGTCGGCGTCCTCGGTCAGGTACTCCTCGGCGCGCTGCTCGATGGCCTTGATCCTGTCGTAGCGTGCGAAGCGCTCGACGTTGAGGCGCTCGAGGTCTTCGGGCTTGAGGTAGAGCGAGTTGACGACGTTGTGGGGCCGGGCGTTCTTGTGGCCGGTCACCGCCCACGGCTTGACCGGCAGGTCCTCGGGCCGCTTTGGCTCCGGCAGTACGACGGGCTCCATCATCTGGCCGAGCATGCCGTCGGCGAGGATCATGACGGGCGTGCGGTACTCGTCGGCCAGGTCGAAGGCGTCGTAGATGTCGTCGGCCATCTCTTGGACCGTCGAGGGCGCCAGCACGATGAGGTGGAAGTCACCGTGGCCCGTGGCGCGGGTCGCCTGCCAGTAGTCGGACTGCGACGGCTGGATGCCGCCGAGGCCCGGACCGCCGCGCTGCACGTTGACGATGACGCCGGGAAGGTCCGCGCCAGCCATGTACGAGATGCCCTCGCCCTTCAGCGAGATGCCCGGCGAGCTGGAAGAGGTCATCGCGCGAGCGCCGGCCGCAGCGGCGCCGTACACCATGTTGATCGCGGCGATCTCGCTTTCGGCCTGTAGGTAGACGCCGCCCTCCTTAGCCATGCGCTTGGCCATGTAAGCGGCGACCTCGGTCTGCGGGGTGATCGGGTAACCGAAGAAGCAGCGGCATCCGGCGCGGATCGCGGACTCGGCGACCGCCTCGTTGCCCTTCATCAGCACTTTGTCGGACACGACATCACGACCTTTCAACCGTGATCGCCACTTCCGGGCAGATCAGGGCGCAGTTTGCGCAGGCGGTGCACTGCGACTCGTCGGTAAGCATCGCGGGGTGGTAGCCCTTGTCGGTAATCTTGTCGGGATCCAAAACGATGATCTCGCGCGCGCAGACCGCGATACACAGCCCGCACCCTTTGCAGTAGTGCTCGTCGACGATGATCCTCGACATAAGCTAGATAACCTCCTCGTCCACCCTGGCGGCGTCCTCCCAAGGGGTGCGAACGTAGACCTGAATAGGATATGCGTTTTCGACGTACGTCGCTGTGCCCGGCGTATCCGAGAACTCCTCGGCGAGCTGGGCGGGCACCGTCGTGCACACGAGCGGCAAGCCGAGCAGCTCGGCCGCCCGCCGAGCGAAGTCGAGCGAGTCGAGCACCGTGGCCGCCGTGGTGTCGTGCTGCAGGTGCGAGTTGTTCACCACACCGGTCGCGGCCAGATGCGACGCCGCCTCGATCTCGCGCAGCAGCTCCGCGGCCTCGTCCGGCGTGGCGGTCAGATTGCGGTAGCGATTTACGACGTAGAGCAGGTCGTGGTCGATGGCCGAGATCTCGTGCGAGAAGCGGCCGAGTGCCGTTGCCCCCGCGTCGTCGCCGCCTACGTCGAAGACGACCGCGCCGGGCCTCGAGAACGCCGAGTACACCTCGGCGGGAAGCGACGGCGAATCCAGCGTGGTGCCAGCGAACGACGGCGAGATCACGTGGACGCCCTTGGACTCGAGCAGCTCGGTGTAGTCCGACGAGCGAAAGTACGGGTTGACCACATCGAGGTCGACCAACGTGACTTGTGGCTGCGTGCGCGCGATGTCGAGCGCCAAGTTGATCGCGAGGTTGCTCTTGCCGCAACCGTAGTGGCCGGTGATGACCGTGAACCGTTTGATGGCAGGGACGCCACGCATGGCCGGGCTCCTTCGATATCGGTTGCTGTATTGTGCCACCAGAGCACTCAACGTGCCTGTTTCCCAAGGGAGGAGAGACGCGCATGGAGCCACGAATCGCCGATATCGCGGGCCGCATCCGTTCGCTTCGCGAGGACTCGGGCCTCACCCTGCAAGAGATGGCCGAGGCCTCGGGCCTGACCGTCGCCGAGTACAGCCAGATGGAGGCCGGCGAGCAGGACCCTACCTTCACCGTGCTCTACCGCTGCGCCGAGAAGCTCGGCGTCGACATCGTCGACCTGCTGACGGGCGAAGGCCCGCACCTCACCGGCTACTCGGTGGTGCGCTCCGGCAGGGGGCTGTCGATGAAACGTCGCGCCGGCTTCGAGTACCAGCACCTGGCGCCCACGTTTAAGGACAAGCTCGCCGAGCCGTTCTTCGTCACGGCGCCGTTCTCACAGGCCGAGCAAGACGCGCCCATCGCGCTGTCCCGCCACGCCGGCCAGGAGTTCGACTACATCGTGAGCGGCACGCTCCGCTTCGCCTACGACGGCCACGTCGAAGAGCTCGCCCCCGGCGATGCGGTCTACTACGACTCCGGCCGAGGCCACGGCATGATCGCGGTCGGTGGCGAGCCGTGCACCTTCCTGGCGATCGTGCTCAAGGACCGCGACGACGAGAGCTTGTAGGAGGCGCGCCATGAGGGAGATCAACCTCCGCTACGTCGACGAGACCTACGACGCCAACGGGATCATCGCAAGCTTTGGGCTGCACTACCCGGACAACTACAACTTCGGCTACGACGTGGTCGATGACATCGCCGTCAACGATCCGGACCGACGCGCGATGGTCTGGTGCAATCCAGAGGGCGAGGAGCACATCTTCACCTTCGCCGAGATGAAGCACTGGTCCGACAAGACGGCGAACTACCTGAGCAGCCTCGGCATCGGCCGAGGCGACATGGTGATGGTCATTCTGCGCCGCCACTACCAGTTCTGGTTCGTGGCTACGGCTCTGCACAAGCTGGGCGCGATACTCGCGCCGGCGACGTTCATGCTCAAGGAGCACGATCTCGAGTACCGGCTCAACAGCGCATCGGTCAAGGCACTCATCTGCACGTCGGTCGGCGAGATCGCCCAGACGGTGGACAACGTCGAGGCTCAGTGCCCATCGCTCACGACCAAGATCGTCCTCAACGGAGCCGGCGGCGGCACGATGGTGGGTGCCGACGACCCGACGATCGGCTCGGCGCTCAGTGGCCCCGAGGGCATCTGCGCGGCGCGCATCGAGCGCGAGGGTTGGCTCGACTTCAACGAGGGGGTCTCGGCGGCCTCAGAGGACTTCGAGCGAGTTGCGACCGCCGCGCACGATCCGTTCCTGCTCTACTTCTCGTCGGGCACGACCGGCAACCCCAAGATGGTCTTGCACGACAGCGCGTACTCCCTTGCGCACATCCCGACGGCCAAGCACTGGCACAACGTGGAGACTAGCCCGACCGCCAGTCACTTCACGATCGCCGACACCGGCTGGGGCAAGGCAGTCTGGGGCAAGCTCTACGGCCAGTGGCTGATGGAGGCGTGCGTCTTCACCTACGACTTCGACCGCTTCTCGGGGGCCGAGATCCTCTCGCTCGTCGAGAAGTACGGCATCACGACGCTGTGTTGTCCGCCCACGATGTACCGGCTGATGATGGCCGAAGGATTGGGCGGCTTCGACCTGTCGAGCCTGCACTACTGCACCACTGCCGGCGAGGCGCTCAACCCGGATCTCTTCGAGGGCTGGCGCGACCACACCGGACTGCCGTTGGTCGAAGGCTTCGGTCAGACCGAGACGCCGCTGCTCATCTGCAACGTCGTCGGGATGACACCCAAGCCTGGGTCGATGGGCAAGCCCTCGCCGGAGTACACCGTCGAGATCCAGAACGAGGACGGCTCGAGGTCGGCTCCTGGCCAGACCGGCGAGGTCGTCGTGAAGGCCGACCCGAGGCCCGATGGCGTGATGATGTGTTACTACCGCGACGAGGCCAAGACTGCCGAGGCGATGCACGACGGCTGGTACCACACCGGTGACACCGCGTGGTACGACGAGGACGGCTTCTTCTGGTACGTGGGCCGCAACGACGACCTGATCAAGAGCTCCGGCTACCGTATCGGCCCGTTCGAGGTCGAGAGCGTCTTGCTCGAACACGACGCCGTGCGCGAGTGCGCGGTCACCGGCGTGCCCGATCCGGTGCGCGGACACGCCGTCAAGGCGACCATCGTGCTGGCCGACGGCTACTCGGCAAGCGACCAGCTCACCCACGAGCTGCAGACGTGGGTCAAGAAGCGTACGGCGCCGTACAAGTACCCGCGCATTATCGACTTCGTCGATGCGCTGCCCAAGACGGTCAACGGCAAGATTCGCCGTTCGGCTATTCGCGACAACGACGCGGGCAACCGCGAGGAGTAGGCCTTGGGCGCGGTGCGGATTACTGCCCGATGCCGTGCTTGGCGCAGAACTCGTCGACGACCTGATCCAGGGTAGGCGCCGACGTGTCGGTCACTGCGTACGTCACGCGCACCGAGGGGTGCCGGATGTCGATCAGCCGGCCCAGGTCGATGGGCGTGCCGATCGCGACCACGTCGCATGGGGTCGCGTTGATCGTCGCCTGCAAGTCAGCAAGCTGCTCCGCCGAGTACCCCATAGCTGGCAGCACGTGCTCCATGTGCGGGTACTTGGCGTAGGTATCGGCAAGCGAGCCGACCGCGAACGGCCTCGCGTCGACCAGCTCGGTTGCCCCTGCCGCTCGGGCTGCCAGTGCGGCGGCACCGTAGAGCATGCCGCCATGCGTGACCGTCGGGCCGTCCTCGACCGCGAGCACACGCTTGCCCACCAGCGCGGCGGGATCTGCCGCCGTGATCGTGCTCGCCGTCATCACCAGCTTCGCGTTGGGATTGTAGGTCGCCGCCGCGGCGACAAGGTCGTCGATCGCGTTCTGCTCGGCGGTGTTGACCTTGTTGATGACCAGCACGTCGGCACGCAGGAAGTTGACCTCGCCCGGATAGTACGCTCGCTCGTGGCCGGGCCGGTGCGGGTCGAGCGCGACAATCTCGAGGTCAGAGGCGTAGAACGGCCAGTCGTTGTTGCCGCCGTCCCACACGATGACGTCGGCCTCCTTCTCGGCTTCGCGAAGGATCGCAGTGTAGTCGACGCCAGCGAACACGACGGCGCCCACCTCCACGAGGTGCTCGTACTCCTCGCGCTCCTCCACCGTTACGCCGAGCCGATCGAGGTCGGCCACGCTGGCGTAGCGCTCGACTCGCATCGCGTTCAGGTCGCGATACGGCATGGGGTGGCGGATGTCGACGCCCTTAAGTCCCTTGTCGCGCAGCCTCTCGAACACCCGCCGAGAGATTCCCGACTTGCCTACGCCCGTGCGAACGGCGCACACGCTGATGACGGGCTTGGTCGAGCGCACCATCGTCGCGGTCGGGCCGAGTAGCTTGAAGTCAGCGCCCAGCGAGAGCACCAGCGACGCCTAGTGCATCAGATCGACGTGCGCGACGTCGCTGTAGGCGAACAGCACCTCGTCGATTCCCTTGTCGCGGATGAGACTCGGCAACTCGGACTCGGGGACGATCGGAATGCCGTCGGGGTAGCGTTCGCCGGCCAGCTGCCGCGGGAAGACCCGGCTGTCGATGCCCGGGATCTGGGTGGCGGTGAATGCAACGACTTCGACAGTGAGGTCGTCGCGCAGCGCGACGAGAAAGTCGTGGAAGTCTCGGCCGGCCGCGCCCATGACGACGACCTTGCGGATAGGCGCGGAGTGCATGCTGACGTCAGACATTGCTGCCCCAATCCTTCGAGTTTCTCCGTGGCACCTCGGCCACAATGCATAGGATTCCCAAAGAAGCGGATAGAGACGCGGGTGACGGGCTGAATGAGTAGGCGCTCGCGCAGCTGGTGACGGCGGTCACGGGCAAGGCTCCGCTCGACCCAGGACCGCCTCACGTATGCGACTACCGCCACCGATACCGAGAATGGAGGTAGTCGCACATGAATCGCATCGCACGCGTCGGGCACCAGCCCAACCGCACGACCGCCGCGGCGTGTCTCGCCCGGTCACACGCGCGTCCGCGTCGCTTCACAGGCGCGCCGCTCGCGCTCGTCTCGACGCTGGCGCTCGCACTCGTCCTGCTTGCACCCACAAGTGCGCTGGCGATCTCGCGCGACTCCGTGCTCGCCCGCGCACAGAGCTGGGTCGACGCGCCCGTGAAGTACAGCCAGTCCAAGCACTACCTCGGCTACCGAACCGACTGCTCGGGCTACGTCTCGATGTGCTGGAAGACCGGCACGTCATGGTCGACGAGCTCGTTTCACGCCGTCACCTACAAGATCAAGACGTCCCAGCTCAGGCCCGGCGACGCGATGCTGAAGAAGGGCTACCACATCCGCCTGTTCTACGGCTGGGTCGACGATGCGCACACGCAGTACGTCGCCTACGAGGCCAATACGATGGTGGCCGTCTGCCGCATCCACTCGATCGCCGACGACCTCCACGCCAAGTACGTCCCGACCCGCTACAAGAAGATCTCCGGCAACGTGACCGCCACCAACCTGCTGAAGAACTCGAACTTCAACACGTGGGCGCAGTCGTGGGGCAGCCAGCCGCAGCTTCCCGTCTGGTGGCAGGTCGACGGGCCGAGGTGGCAGACCCTCGTAGCGCATCGCCTGGACGTCTTCCGCTCGACACACAACGCGCTGCAGCTCATCAACCCCAGCGACGACCCGACGGAGTACACGGTGCTCTCGCAGTCGGCACCAGTGGCCGCAGGCGCGGGCTATCGGCTCACCGCTTGGGCCACAAACGCGACGGACCCGCACGGGCTCGAACTGTGGCTGACCTACCTCGACGCAAGCGGTCAGCCGCTCGCCCAGACCAACACAGCGGGCGATGCGGCGGGTATCGGCAGCTCAGGGTTCACGTCGATGTCGCTTGCCTCCACAGCGCCGAGCAGCGCTGTCAGCGCGGTCGCCAGCGTACGACTCGCCGGTAGTGAGGACACGAGCACGGCGGGTGGCTACGCCGGTGGTAGCTCGGCGCTCCTCGACGACATCACGCTGCTGCGTCAGTAGGTCGCGCGGCGCTACTTGGGCGTGAACGTGCTGTATGCGCAGCCCAGGCCGTTGTCGCCCGTAACCATCACGGCGACGAGGCACGTCTTGCCCGAGCATGCGGTGCCGATCGTTCGCGTCACCGACGCGGTGCCGAAGATCCCGGTCGTGCTCTGGTCCTCGTACTGCCGTCCGCCGAGCACCCAGGTGACGTTGACGTTGGCGTTGGGCAACGGCAGCCCGCTGTCGTCGACGGCACTCACGTCGATGCTCAACGGCTGAACCACCGAGATATCGGCTGGCGCGTTGACCTCGCGGACCTGCGCCTCCCACTGCTGCCAGTCGTTGCTGTCCCACTGCGAGCCCGCCTGGGCACTGGCGTCCATGTTGATGGTGGGGGCGACGGGCTTCACGGCGGTCTCGCCATACGCAGCCGCCGGGGAGATGCGAATCGTCTGCGGTGGCTGTCCGGGTGAGCTGCCGGCAAGCAGCACGGCGGTCACGGCCAACATGAGCAGCATCTTTCGCCCGCTGAGCGTCGGCTGCAAAGTTGGTGAGTATCGTGGCGTGATCCCTGAGCCAAACATCCGCTTCCCCCAAGCAGAGTGCTGTAGTGCTGGGGTTATCGGACACTCTTGTCGGGAGCATTAGCCCTGGGGGGCGAGGCCGCCTGGCGCGGGGCCTAGATGGAGCTGGGGCCTCGGTACGACTCGCAGCGTGCGACCTTGCCGCCGTAGTCGTGGACCACCAGCTCGGTCTGCGTGAGCTTGGCCAGATCGCGACCGGCCTGCTCGGCGGCCTCTCTGGTGCGGTGCTGCGAGCGCAGCACTAGCTCGTGCTCGACCTTCACGGCCCACGTGGGGTTGTGGTAGACGACCTGAACGACCGGGGTTGAATACATCGGGACTCCAAAGCCTTCTTTGCGGGGTCGATCCTTCGCGGGTGCGTGCCAGCACGGAGTGAGGCCGCGACGATTGCGCAGTTGTATTGGGAAGCATGATGCATCCCGTGCTACACCGTGACCCAGTGGTACACAAGCGAAACGCCGGATTATCGGCAAGGAAGTTGTTGCTTGGTGACGCCCGTCACCAAATCCGGAAGTTTTGCACCGCCGAGGCGGACGGCAGGAAAATCCCGGAGCCGCCGCAGACCACATAGGTGCGCCATCTTCCGGTCGGCAGAGTCGTCCGGATCAGCAGGGGCCCCGAACTTGCGGCCGTCATTCTGAATGTGGCCCGCTGGCGCCAATACCAGACCTTGACCTTCTTTCGCCTTCCCTTGACCTTCTTGACCACGGTCTTCTGCTCGTAGTGCGACAGGTACGCCACGCAGACCGTCGACGACGCGGCCGAGCCCGGCGACAGTGTCGCCGCAATCGAGGCGGGCGCACCGCTCGCGGTGGAGTCTTGCGACACCACCGGCATCGTCAGCCGAGTCACGGCCCGCGGTGTGGGTCGCATGCGGACCATCGCCGTAGCCGCCGCCGAGACCACAACGCCGCCCTTGGCAAGCGTGATATAGCGCGGGCTCGTAACCGTCACGCTGTACGTGCCGGGAGTGATTCGGGCCGCGACGAACGAACCGTCAGTGGCGGTGGGAACCGGCTGGCGCGACCCAATCTGAACGAACGCTCCGGATACGGGCGCACCCGTGACAGCGTCGGTCACGACGCCGGCGACGTGGCCGAAGAAGTCCACGCCACTCTTGCTCGCACGCAGGATCGCGCCTGACTCGCCAACGGCCCAGCCCGACTTCGCGTCGGAGAAAGCGACCGACGCCAACGCGCCGACGGCTGGAGTCGTGGCAAGCGTCCACGTGTATCCGCCGTCGGTGGTGTGGATGACCGTGCCGGCCTCAGTGACGGCCCAGCCGGTGTTCACGTTGGGGAACGCCACCGAGGTGAGCGTGCCCGTTGCAGGCGTCGAGACGCGCGTCCAAGTCGCGCCGCCGTCGCCGGTGCGCATCACCGTAGCTGCCGCGCCTACGGCCCACCCGTCGGTCGCGCTCGGGAACGCTACCGAGCGCAGCGTCGCTGTTGCCGGCGTGGAGACGGCAGCCCAGGTCGAGCCGCCGTCGGTGGTGAGCAGCACGGCGCCCGCTTCACCCACGGCACAGGCGGCCCCCGCGCTCGCGTACGCCACGGAGCTCAGCGCGCCCGTCGCCGGGGGCACCAAAGCGCTCGTCCAGCTCGAGCCGCAGTCGGCCGTGCGCAAGATCGTGCCGGCGTCGCCCACCGCAAGTCCGTCTGTCGCGCCGAGGCAGGCGACGCCGCGGAGCGTGGTCGTGGCTGGCGCCGACGCCGTGGTCCAGGTCGAGCCTGTGTCGCTAGTGCGTGCGATCTCGCCGCCGTCGCCCACTGCGATGCCAGCGCCAGAGCCGGTGAACGCGACGGCGTCCAGCGCGCCGGTCGCGGGCACCGACGCGGTCGTCCAGGTCGAGCCTCCGTCGGCGGTGCGCAAGGCCACCCCGGCGTCGCCCACGGCCAGACCTGTGCTCGCGTCGCGGAAGGCGACGCCGCGCAATGTAGCCGTCGTAGATGCCGACTGCGGCGTCCACGCAACTTCACCGACCGGCGCGTAGCCCCACTGCCCGATGTCGTCGGCGCGAAGGAAGTTGGAGTCGTAGTCGATTCCGAGGCCGCCGTTGAACCGGTGAGCCGTCTGGTACAGCACCGCCTGCGGAAGCACTTTGCCGCCCGACCACGCCTCGGTTTGCCATGCCTTGGTCGCATACCCGCTCTTCAGCGCCGAGGCGCACACAGGGTAGCTGCCGTAGATGCCGACATGGTCGGCGCCTAGCACCGATGCCGCACCGCGCAGGCACGCATTGACGGCTGCATAGTTGTGGGTGGCCGTGTCGCACGCGAAGTAGACGAAAGGCTTGCGCGGCCCGCCGCACTTGATGATGGCGGCGCGTGCCGTCTTGGCTGCCGAGACGCCGGCCTTTCGACCGGCGAGCATCCACGTCGCTTTGGTCTCGTAGACGGCCGCAATGTCGATGCCCTGCGCACGCAGCGTGTCGGCCTCCTTGCGCGTGAGCGACTTCCACTGCTTCGCGCCCACGTAGCGCACGACGACGCCCATGTCCGCGCGCCTCAGCCTCGCGGCCACCGAAGTCGAGGTCCCGCCGGTGTAGTCGACGACCTGCGAGCCGGGAGCCGTCTGCGCCGGCGCCGTGGTCGCAAGCTGCAACACCGGAACGGGGGCCGCGAACGCCGAGACGGGCATCGCCTGCAGCCCAACAACCGCTATGAGCAGGCCCGCGAGCGTCGCTCGGCCCACGCGCGCGGCGATACGCCGTGACCGTCGCAGGCTTGCGATGGCGCGTTGATAAGCTCGAGCCGATCCCATGTTCACACCCTGTCGAAGTCGTTCTTGGACCGAACGAGACGTTGTGGACTTCCGAGATTCGCCGGTGGCTTCGTGCTTCGGCACACGATACCGGGCGCAGCAGGCCCGCGCCATGGAAAGTGATGCCAGTTCGGCATCAGATCGCGCACGCGTCGTAGGCCTCCAAGATGCGGTCCATCTCGGCGTTGATGGACGTGTCGATGCACCTGCGGCGCTCGTCGGCGGCGAACCAATCCAGCGTTTGGCGGATGCCCTCTCGCAGTGGAATGGTGGCTTGAAAGCCCGGAACGGCCGACTTGATCTTGGCGTTGTCGAACACCACACTCCACGACTTGTCGCCCAGCAGCGTGCCGGACAGGTTCGGTGCCACACGCGCGATGAAGTCCGAGGGGATGTGGACGATGTTGGGCTCGGCGCCGAGCTCCTCGGCGATGGTGCAGTAGATCTGCTCCCACGTGAGCACCTCGTCGGTGGTGATGTGGAACGCCTGGCCAATCGCCCGCTCGCTGCCGAGCAACCCGAGCAGCCCGCACGTGAGGTCCTCGGCGTGGGTGACTACGAAGAGCGAACTGCCGTCGCCGTGCACGATGATCCGGCGACCACGGACGAGGCGGTCGGCGAGCGTGTAGCAGCCCCAGCCGCCGATCGCGATAGGCAGGTTGGTGTCGTAGGTGAGCGACGGGCGCACGATGGTCGCTGGGAAGCCTTCGTCGCGGCAGGCGCGCATCACACGCTCCTCGCAGGCGATCTTGTCGCGCGAGTACTGCCAGTAGGGATTGCGAAGCGGTGTCTCCTCGGTGATGAGGTAGCTCGATGGTGGCTTCTCGTATGCGGAAGCCGAGCTGATGAAGACGTACTGTCCGACACGTCCGCGGAACAGCTCCACGTCTCGTTCCACGTCATCGGGCACGAACGCGACCCAGTCGACGACGACATCGAACTGGCGGCCGCGCAGCATCTCGCGAACCGCCAGCGTGTCGTGAATGTCCGCGGTCAGGGAATGACTCCCAGGTAGGTGCGCGATGCGCGAACCGCGGTTGAGCACGTAGACGTCGTGGCCGTTGGCGATGGCCAAGCGGCTTGCCGCAGCGCTGATGAAGCCGGTGCCCCCGATAAACAGGACTTTCATGGCGACTCGGCCCCCTTCTCCGGCACTTTCGCGATGTGGGCAGGAGCGAAGCCGGCCTCTGCTTTCCCGTAGACTAGACGGCCCGTTCGGTGTGACATCGCACAGGCCTTGCCCGGCTTATGAAGACCGGCGTGCGCCCGGGACTCGTTGCCGCTACTTCACCTGTACCGTCCTGACCAGACTCTTAGAGGAGAGATACGTCGTCGACGTGACGACGCCACCTGAGTACCTGGCGACGAAGCGCCACTTTCCCCTGTAGCCCGGCTTGAAGCTGTAGCTGAACTTGCCGTTGACGACGGACACGTTCGCAGAGCCGGCGCTTCGCCATTTCTTGCCGACCAGCCGAGTCCTCGTGACGGTGACCTGGCCAGTGACCGTCGCCGGCAAGACGATGCCGGTCAAGGTCAGCTTGCGCTTCAGCTTGGATTTCGACGGCCCGGCCAGCTTCGTGGTCGTGCCGACAGTGATCTGTGCGGGCAGCGGCGGCGGAGGCGGCGAGACGACAGTGAACGCGGCGCTCACGTCGCGCTCGTTGCCAGCCAGGTCAAAGGCGCGCGCGTAGACGGTGTGGGCGCCAAGAACGCTCGTGGTCAGCTGCGTCACCGTGACAAACGAGCCGCCATCAAGCCGCATGTCGACGTGGTCCAGGCCCGAGAGCGCATCGGTGGCCGTCGCGTCGATGGTGGCCGCCGAGACGTAGGTCGCCGTGGCGTCCAGGGTCAGCGCCGGCGCCGTCTTGTCGAGGCGGACGGTGGCGGCCTTGGGGGTCTCGGCGTTGCCAGAGGCGTCGACCGACCAGTAGGTCAGTGCGTGAACACCCTCTGTCGAGAGCGTGACGGTGGTGGTGTAGGAGTGCTGCACGGCGTCAAGCGTGTAGTAGGTCGCCGCCACTCCGGAGCCACCTGCGTTGTCGGTGGCGTGCAGGCCGAGGGCCACATTTGCGTGGTCCCAGCCGGCGCCGTTGGGCGTTGGCGTGGCGATCAGTGTCGTGGTGGGGGCAGTGGTGTCAGGCGGAGGGCTCACGACAAGAGTCACTGGCACGCTCAGCGGGGTGTTGTCGGCGCCGGTGGCAGCGAGAACGATGTTGCCGTGGTATGTCCCGGCTGCGAGCGACGCCGGGGTCACAGACACCGAGGTGAAGGCCCCGCTGCCGCCTGACGCGGGCGAGCACGACAGCCACGCCGGTGAGTCGGATGCGGCACTCCAGCTCAAGACTCCGCCGGCCGTGTTGGTGATCGTGATCGGCTGCGCCGCGGGCGTACTACCTCCGACTGTGTAGTTGAACGTCAGCGAGTTGCTGGACGGCGAGATATGAGGGAGCGTGCCGGGTGCCCCAACGACGAAGCTCGTGCCGCCTGCAGATAGCCCCGAAGCCTGCGCGACGACTGTGCTGTTCTGGACCATGTCGATGCCAGTGTTCTGCCACGAAGCGCCGCTGATCGGACCGTTGGTGCCACCGATCGTCGTGTTGCATCCCGTAAAGGTCACCGGTGTCGTCTGGGCAAGCTGGAGCACGCTGCCGGAAGAGGGCGCCTCATGAATCCACTCGGCGGAGTTGCGCGCCGCAGTTGACCCGAGATTCTGCTGTGTTGAAAATGACACGCCCGTCGTTTGGTCGGTCATGGATAGCGTGAACGTGTTGCCGCTGGCCCACTTGACCTCGGCGCTCATCACGTCGCCTGGATGGATGGTCATGGTGATCGAGTGGGACGCCCCGGGGTACATCTCCCACCACGCGTAGTACTGCGGTGCCCCGCCGATCCAGTTCTCCGAAGTGCCCAGCTGCTCGACCGACGAGCTCGAGTAGCCATCGATTCCAATCCAGTCGGCGCAGTAGCCGTTGGTGGCACCCCCGCTGACCGTGGGCACGACCCAGCTCCCGGTGACGTCGCTGACTGCATTGTTCGCTGGACTCGTCAGGCTGGTGGCGGACGCGTAGCCGGACCAGTTCGACGTCTGCACGTTTGCATTCACACCGAGTAGGGCTCCGGCGCCAGGTGGCGTGATGCGAATCATCGGCGCGGCTGTCTGATTCACTCCGGCGTCGCTACTCCCAATCGCCGCGCGCGCGCTTGCACCTGCTGGCATCGCCAGAAGCGCACAGCAGACTAGTCCGAACAAGGCGAGCGTCGTGAGTCGTCTCATCTGCGTCCTCTAGTCCGCGATCCAAGGGCGTATCGCATTTCAGTTCGTTCCGCGCATCCAGGCATCCTAGTCCGCCGCGCTGAAAGCGAATCGCGAACCGCCGCGACGATTCTGCCGAAATCGAGCTGCTCGGCTGTCTCGGCCGAATGGTTGCTCTATGGTGTGTCTCGAACCTGCTTGCCCCACCCCGGAGGCCTCATGACCAGCTCGCAACTCCGCGCCCGGTACTGGCGCATCGTCTTCTTCTTTGCCGGTGTGACGGCCAACTTCATCTGGTGGGACATCTTCCTGATGCGCATCGGCCTTGGCGGCTGGAGCGGGCGCACCCGCGCCGAGCGCTATCGGCGCATCGCGGTTCGCTTCCGCGCGCTCGCCATCTCGATGGGCGGCCTGATGATCAAGGTCGGCCAGTTCCTGTCGGCGAGGCTGGATGTGCTGCCGATCGAGATAACGCAGGAGCTGGCGGGCTTGCAAGACGAAGTCCCCGCCGAGGAGTTCTCGGCGATTCGCGAGCAGGCCGAGGCCGAGCTGGGCGAGCCGATCGCCGGGCGCTACGCGTGGATCGACGAGACGCCGATGGCCGCCGCCTCTCTCGGGCAGGTACATCGCGCGAAGCTCTGCGCCGAGGAGGCCGCGATCGCCGGCTTCGAGGACGTCGTGATCAAGGTCCAGCGCCCGCATATCGAGCAGGTTGTCGACGTCGACTTGGCTGCACTTCGCCGAGTGGGTGGCTGGCTGCAGCGCTACAAGCCGGTCAGCAAGCGCGCCGACGTTCGCGCGCTGGTCGAGGAGTTCGCGGCCACCACGCACGAGGAGATCGACTACGTTGCCGAGGCGCACAACGCCGAGACGTTCGCCGAGTCGTTTGCGGACAAGCCGCGCATCCGCATCCCCAAGGTCATCTGGACACTGAGCTCGCGCCGCGTGCTGACTCTGGAGAACGTTGCTGCCATCAAGATCGGCGACTACGACGCCATCACCACCGCCGGTATCGCCCGCGAAGACGTGGCGGCTGCCGTGCTCGACGCGTACATGCAGATGATCTTGACGGACGGCTTCTTCCACGCCGACCCGCATCCCGGCAACCTCTTCGTCCAGCCGCTCGACGGTGTCGATGAAGAGGGCAAGCGCAACTGGCGCCTCACGTTCATCGACTTCGGCATGGTGGGACGCGTGCCCGAGAACCTGCGCGCAGGGCTGCAGGAGGTTCTGATCGCGGTCGGGACACAGGACGCGGCCCGGCTCGTGCAGTCGTACACCACGCTTGGCGTGCTTCTGCCCAGCGCCGACTTGAAGCTCATCGAGAAGGCGAGCCAGCAGCTCTTCGAGCGCTTCTGGGGCATGAGCATGAGCGACCTGAAGTCGCTCGACCACGCCGAGCTCATGCGCTTCAGCCTGCAATTCCGCGAGCTGGTGCTCGACCTGCCGGTCCAGCTCCCCGAGAACCTGCTGCTGCTCGGCCGCACCGTGGCCTTGCTGTCGGGCATGTGCACGGGACTCGATCCGGACTTCAACCTGTGGACGTCGATCTCGCCCTACGCCACCAAGCTGATCTCGGCGGAGGGCGGCTCGACCTTCCAGACCTTCCTCGCCGAGGCCACGAAGATCTTCCAAGTGCTGATCGGCTTGCCGAGCCGCACCGACCGCGTGCTCCAGACGCTCGAGCACGGCGAACTGAACGTCCAGACGCCGCTGCTCAACCTGCGTGTGCGCCAGCTCGAGCGAGCCGTGGGCCGCATCAACAACGGGCTCGTGTTCGCCGCGCTGCTGATCGCTGGCGCGATCCTGTACCGCACCGACGTGGTACTCGCCCGTTGGTTCATGGGCGGCAGCGCGCTCGTGTTCGTGGGCATGATGATCGGCGGCCGAGGCGGTCACGGCCCGAGGCGATAGCGCAGCCCGGGATAGCGGCATAGGCAAGGCCCGGAGGCGTCGTGCCCCGGGCCTTTGGCTTGTCCTCGACCGTGGGCGGTGGCGTCATTTGCAGGTCGGGCTGGGATATGATGAAACTGCTCGGCACCCAAACACACCGTCTAGCGCCCTAGGAGATACCGACATGGCAGTAGGACTGTTCATCATCGGCGTGCTCGTGTGGGGAATGGCCATCGGCTGGGTCGGCCAGATGCTTCTGGGCGGCGGCGGGATGCGCAACAACGATTGGCTGCAGGCGCTGATCGCCGGCGGGCTCGGTTCGCTCGTGGGCGGTACGCTCGGCAGCCTGGTGTTGGGCGAAGGGCTGACGCTGCGCATGGGCGGCATCATCAGCTCGATCGTGGGCGCGGTGATCGTGCTGCTCGTGTGGCGCATGCTTGCGAAGCGCAAGTAGCGCGGGGTGTGCTCCAACCACGACCGTGTCGCCGATAGGGACGGTATGCCCCCTGAGAAGATTGCGATTCTTGTCGACTCCGGCTCGGACGTTCCGCGGGAGTACCGCGACAAGTACCACATGTACGTGGCGCCACTGACGATCATCTACAAGGATGCCGAGTACCGCGACGGCGTCGATATCCAGCCCGAGGACGTGTTCGCGCGGTTCTCGGAGGAGATTCCCTCCACGTCGCTGCCCAGCCCGGCGACCGTCGCCGACATCTTCAAGCAGATCAAGGCCGACGGCTACGAAAAGGTCGTCGCCGTCGCCATTTCCAGCGGACTCAGCGGCACCTTCGAGACGTTTCGGAGCATGGGCGCCGCGCCCGAAGGCCTCGAGACCTGCTACATCGACACGAGAGACATCGGCATCGGGAGCGGGTTCTCGGCGATCAGGGCGGGCGAGCTCATCGAGCAGGGACTCCCGTTTGCCGAGGTGTGTCGGCAGGTGGAGGACGCGGCGCGCCACACCAAGCTGTTCTTCTGCGTCTCGACGCTCGAGTACCTGGTCAAGGGCGGCCGCATCGGGCTGGTGGCCGGGATGGTGGGCACGATCCTGAATCTCAAACCGGTCATCTCGTGCAACGAGGACGGCATCTACTACACCGTGGGCAAAGCCCGCGGGCGCGGCAAGTCGCTCAAGCTGGCGCTGGACAAGGCAGTCGAGTTTGCCGAAGGCGCCAAGGCCTACAACATCACCGTGATGCACGGCGCCGCGAAGGAAGAGGCCGACGCCCTGCTCGAAGCGCTCAAGGAGCTGCTCCCGGACTTCGGCTACGCGATCGAGGGACAGATCACGCCGGCACTCGTCGTGCACACCGGCCCCGGACTGATCGGGATCGGCGTGCAGCGACTGGCGTAGGCTCGCCGCCTCAGCGCTGCGACTGACCCTCGGTGGGCAGCTGCTGCAGGCGCAGGTTGTAGCTGGCGTAGGCCGCGTCGCGGAGGAACTCCTTGACCCGCTTGCGACCCATCGCGAGCAGCCCCACACGCGCGAACTTGTACTGGACTTGGAAGCGGGTCCAAGCCCGCATACGCGCACTCACGCCGAGCGTGGCCAGATGCGCGCGCTGCTGCTCGGTCAGGCGACGGAACCGCAGGAACGTCCCGGACAGCGCCGCGCCAACGATCCGCCGCACCGAGTAGAAGCGGCGGTAGGCGCGCAGCACGCTTGCCTGCATCTCGCCAGGCGAGAGGAACTGCGGCTTGATCACCACGTGCATGCCGTCGTAGAGCGACAGGTCGTCAAGCGCGCTGAACAGCAGGTTGCCTTCGAGCATGTGCCGCAAGGTGCGCTTGGTGCCAGGCAGCGGTGTCTCGAACAGGTACTGCAGCGACGAGACGTACTTGCGTGCGAAGTCGCCGTTGCGACGCAGTACCTCCTTGCTGTCCTCGGCAAGGGCGATGAACATGCCGTGGACCAGCAGGCCGTGGCGCTTCATCGCTTTGAGCGCCTTGGCCATGCGCTGGCTGTCGATGCCTTTGTGCATGCGCTCGAGGTCGGAGTCCTCGGCGGATTCGATCCCCACGCACACGATGGTGACCGCCGCGGCCTTCTTCATGAGCCGCAGCAGCTCCTTGTCGAGCCGCCCGTCTTTGGTGAAGACCGAGTCGGCGCGCAGTTGCATGACGAGCATGTGCGCGAAGCCCGAGTCGACCACCGATCGCAATAGGTCCTTGAAGGCCGGCTTGTTTGCGGCGGCGTTGTCGTCGATGAGGAAGGCCGTGTCGTAGCCGTCGTGCTCGGCTCGCACCAGCTCCTCGACCGTCTTCTCCGGCTCTCGTGTGACGTAGTGCGGCCAGATCTCGCAGACCTCGCAGAAGTCGCACCGGCTGGGGCAGCCGCGGGCGCGCCATACCGAGGCGACCGACGACTTCTCGGCGTGATGGATCAGCGAGCGGTCGATGAGCGGGAGCACGTCGAGCTGGGCACGCGTGAGCTGCTCGTTGGGAGGTCCCTCGCGCAGCAGGCCTTCCTCGCGCCACATCAAGCCGGGGACGTCGGCGAAGCTCTCGCCGCTC
>JARLGT010000121.1 GCA_031292615.1 Coriobacteriia bacterium
GACGTTCGCATCACCACCTATCCCACCCGGCAGGGCGAAGGCCTCGTCCTGCGCGTCCTGCGCGCCGACGACTCTGTGCGCGCGATCGACGAGATCGGCCTGCTTCCCAGCACGCGCGACGCGA
Source organism: Coriobacteriia bacterium (assembly GCA_031292615.1). Classification (NCBI taxonomy): domain Bacteria; kingdom Bacillati; phylum Actinomycetota; class Coriobacteriia; species Coriobacteriia bacterium. The sequence goes on from JARLGT010000121.1 coordinate 125, forward strand.
TCGACCGCATGCTCGCCAGGCCGCACGGCGCGATCCTCGCCTCCGGGCCCACAGGCTGCGGCAAGACCACGACGGTCTACGCGATCATGCAGATGCTCAACTCGCCCGAGCGCAAGATCATCACTATCGAGGACCCCGTCGAATACGAGGTCCACGGTCTCACCCAGATTCCCGTCAACAACAAGGCCGGCCTGACGTTCGCGGTTGGCCTGCGCACCATCTTGCGCTCCGACCCTGACATCGTGATGGTCGGCGAGGTCCGCGATCCCGAGACGGCGACGATTGCCGTGCGCGCCGCGCTGACGGGTCATCTCGTTCTCTCCACGCTGCACGCCAACGACGCTCCCTCCACGCTTACTCGCCTCGCCGAGCTGGGTGTCGAGCCGTACCTATCGTCGTCGGCGCTGCTGGGAGCCATCGCACAGCGGCTCGCGCGTCGGCTATGCCGGAAGTGCCGCAGGCCGCAGCACATCGACATCGCAGAGCTGATTGCGCTGGGCTACACGTCCGACGAGGCGTACAAGGTTCGCCCGTTCGAGGCGGTCGGCTGCGACGCCTGCCGGGGAACCGGTTATCGCGGGCGGGTCGGCATCTACGAGGTCATGGAGATGAACGAGGAGCTGACGCGCCTGCGCCTCGAGCACGCGGCCACCGAGCGGATTCGTGACGCCGCCATTCGCGCGGGCATGCGTTCGCTTCGCCGAGACGGCCTCGACAAGGTTGCCTCGGGCATCACCAGCATCGCCGAGATCCTGCGAGTCGCCGTGTAGGCGCACGTCGCACGCCCTCGTCAGTGCCTTGCCGAGCACGCCGACGGTAGGACAAGCCACCGCGGCCCAACCCGGGTATCATCAGTTCACGCGCCAATCCGTGCGGCGGGCCAGGGGGCAAACATGCGGAGCGTCGCTGAGTCGGCGAGCGAAACAATCTGCGTCTCTATCGAGAGGCTGGTCGACGACGCCGTCGCCCGTCAGTTCGTCATGTGGCCGGAGCTTGAGAGATCGTTCTCGGCGACGCAGAGAACGCGAATGCGCGAGGACACGCGCTATCACCTCGAGTTCTTCGCATCGGCGCTGTGGTTCAGCGAGCCTGCGATCCTCGACGACTACGCCGTCTGGTGCAAAACGCTGTTCGCAAACCTGAACCTCCCCAGCGAGTGGATCGAGGGTAGCTGGCTCCGCATCGCCGAGACCCTCGATGCTGCGCTTCCCTCCGAGGAAGCCGCAGCCACTCGCACCGCGATCGAAGACGCGATCGTCACCCTGAAAGCCGCGTCAACCGCGAGTTCCTCGTTCTTGGCACCGGGCGCACCGCTGGGCGAGCTGGCGCGCAACTATCTGATTACGATTCTCGATGGCGACCGCGCTGATGCCGTGCGCCTGGTGATCGACGCAGCGAACTCGGGCGTCTCGGCTCGCGACATCTACCTGCGCATCTTCCAGCCAACTCAGCGCGAGATGGGCCGCCTCTGGCTGCTCAACGAGGTCTCGGTCGCAGAAGAGCACTACGTCACCGCCGTCACCCAGGTGGCCATGGCCCGGCTTCACGAGCGTTCCGCCCTGCCGGCGACCACGGGGATGACGCTCGTCGCCGCGAGTGTTGGCAGCGAGCTGCACGACCTCGGCATCCACATGGTCGCGGACGTCTTCGAGCTCGACGGGTGGAACACGCGCTATCTGGGCGCGAACACCCCTAGGTCGGCCGTCCTCGAAGCGGTACGCGCCACGAGATCAGACGTGCTAGCGCTTTCGGCTACGATCGCCTCGCACGTCACCGAGGTTGCCGAGATCATCGACGATCTGCGAGCCGACGAGTCCACGGCGCACGTGAAGGTGCTGGTGGGCGGCTATCCCTTCAACGTGGCGCCTGACCTCTGGCGGCGCGTTGGCGCCGACGGCTACGCGGCCGACGCCGAGACGGCTCCCCAGATCGCGGCGCGTCTGGCGGCCCAGAGCGCATGAGCCCTGACCGCCGAACATCGCGCAGCGATCAGACCGTGCAGCGCGATTCGAGAGATGCCTCGAGCACGAGATGGTCGGCGCCATCGTGGCTGTGGCCCGTTCTGGTCGGCGTGATTCTCGTAGTCGCAGGCGTACTCCGCTTCTGGGCGCTGGGACGGCAGAGTCTCTGGTTCGACGAGCTGTTCTCGGCGAATGCGGCGATGTACGGGCCGAGCGTTGCGATCAAGGTGACTGCCCAGGACACCAATCCGCCGCTCTACTACGTGCTGCAGGCGCTACTGATGCCGATGCTGGGGCGCACCGAGTGGGGGCTGCGAGCGTTTTCGGCCGCCATCGGCGTGCTGACCACCGGCGTCGTCTATCTCGCGGGGCGCAAACTGTTCGACCGCGCGACAGGAACCTGGGCTGCTGCGTTATTCGCGGTCGCGCTGCTTCCGCTGCAGTACGCCCAAGAAGCGCGCATGTATTCGCTGCTCATGTTCTTTGCGGCGCTTACCCTATGGCTCTTCGCGCGCCTCGTCGAGAAACCCAACCTCGCTCGAGCCGCACTTCTGGGGCTCGCGCTCGCGGGTCTCGCCTACACGCACGTGTACGGCTACATGGCCGCGCCACTTCTACTCGTGCCGGTTGTACTCGTGCCCCGGCTTCGCAGGCGGATTGGCAAGTTGATGTTCGTGACCTACCCGATCGCCGCGGTGCTGTTCTTCCCGTGGGCCCTGGTCATCCCCACTCAGATCGCCATCGTGCGGGGGCAGGTGGCCAAGGGCAACTGGTGGATGCTGCCGGTCGACAGCGTCACGCACGCGTTCCTCGCCAATCTCGTCGCGTTTGCCCCGGGCCAGGCTGGGCTTGCGGCAATGGTTTTCATGGCGCTGTTGATCGTCGGTCTGGCGGCCCCCGTCGTCTGGATCGAGGCGTTCGCTGCCGGCCCGTACGACCCCGCCGAGGACGACGCTCCAGCCGTTGGAGGTAGCCCAGCTGCCTCGCCAGAGTCCGCGAACGAGACGCTCCGAGACGAGTCCACAGAGGCCTCCGTTGACGCCGAAGCCAAGCCTGCGGACGAGCCTCGTGCGGGTGAGATCGTCACGGAAGGCGACCTGCTCTGGGTGCTGCTGACCTTGGCCGTCGTGCCAATGCTGGCGGGGCTCATCATCTCGAAATACGTCACGCCGATAGCCACGGTTCGAAACTCGCTCGTTTGTCTGCCGGCGATCTACATCCTGGTCGCTCGCGGCGGAACGAAGTTGCACTGGCCGGGGACGGTGGCCCTCGCGAGCCTGCTGCTGTTCGGCGTGTTGCAGCTGCCAGTCCTCTACTCGGACACGTCAAAGGGCGAGTGGAGACAGGCCACAGAGATCGTACTTTCCCAGCCCAAGACCGGTGTTCTGACCCAAGAGTGGGAAAGCGACTTCAACCTCGAGGTCTATTCCAAGCTCATCAAGGGTGAGAGCTGGATGCACTCGATGTGGGCGGACCATCTCAATGCGAAGCCCACGCCCACGGGCCTGATCATCAACAGCAACCCCTACTACCACATCCCAAAGTTCATCTGGCAGTGGGATCGGATATGGGTTGTGTCGATGACCACGAAGAGTTCGGTGGCGGACTACATGGATCATGCCGCTGGATGGCAGCTGACCGAGACGAGGGACCTCGGCAAGCCGGTCATGAGGTTGTACACGAGAGTGGACGCGCCAAAAAAGTAAGGCTTCCGTAGGGTTTTCCGCGCGCGTGAGCGCTACACTCGGACTCGGAGGTAGCACATGAACATGGGCGGATTCAGTTGGCGCAGGTTGTTGGGGGTCTCGGCGGCAAAGTCGCGCGTTTCTCGCAAGATCGGCATCCCGCTGACGCGATCAGGCCGCCAGCGCAAGCTCGGGAAGATGCTCGGTATCAGGTAGTGAAGGGCCGAGCGGAGCTGCAAAGTGGCGCCGTCATGCTGCTGGTCGGCGCCGTGGGACTTGTGGCGCTGCGGCTGTGGACGAGCGGCTTTGCCCCGCTCGATCCCACCACCACCGTGTTCGCCAACCAGAACTTCGCCTCGTCCGTCATCGCAATCATGTTGGTAGGCGTTTTTGCGGTCGGTCTGCTGCTCGTCTTGCTCGGCGTGGCGATTCGCGTGACGCAACGCATCCTCGCCGAGCGGCGCAGCAAGATACCGCCGAGAGGACCCAGTAGTCTCTAGCGCAAGGAGAATCCCGATGGCACTCATGCATGCAGCTCAGGTAGCGGAGCCGGGCGCCGATCTGGCGATAGTCCAGATCGAGATTCCCGAGCCGAGCGACCATGAGGTCCTCATCAAGGTCGAGGCGTGCGGCGTTTGCCACGGCGACGCTATTCCCAGTCGCGGTGGCTTCCCCGGGCTGTCGTACCCACGCATCCCTGGCCACGAGGTCGTGGGCACGATCGTGAAGCGTGGGGCCGCAGTCACCGCATGGGGCACCGGCACCCGGGTCGGAGTGGGCTGGAGCGGCGGCCACTGCATGACATGCGGACCGTGCACGCTCGGCGACTTCGGCAACTGTGAGGATCCGTGGACGACCGGTCTGTCGGTCGACGGTGGCTACGCCGAGTACATGGTCGCGCGGGCCTCGGCGTTAGTTCACATCCCCAGCTCGCTCTCGTCGGTAGATGCCGCTCCCCTACTTTGCGCTGGCGGCACAACGTTCAGCGCGCTGAAGGACAGCGGCGCGCGCGCCAGCGACGTCGTGGCGATCCATGGCATCGGCGGACTCGGGCACCTAGCGATCCAGTACGCCAACAGGCTCGGCTACACAACGGTCGCGCTCTCGCGCGGCGGCGAGAAGGAAGCGCTCGCCCGCGAGCTCGGGGCGCACCACTACATCGACACGGACGCGACCGACGGCGGCAAGGAACTCAAGGCGCTGGGCGGGGCGCGCGTCATCCTCGCGACCGCCCCCAACGCCAAGGCAATCACCGGGCTTATCAACGGACTTGGCCACAACGGCCAGCTCATCATCGTCGCCGCTCCGCAAGAGCCGATGCAGCTCTTCCCCGGCATGCTGTTCAACGGCGACCGCTCAATCAAAGGCTGGCACGGGCGCCGTCCCGGCGAGGCGCTCGACTTCAGCGTGCGCTTCAACGTCATGCCGATGATCGAGACGTTCCCGCTGGCCCGTGCCGCCGAGGCGTTCGACAGGATGATGACCGCCAAGGTGCACTTCCGATGCGTGCTGACGATGGACGAGTGATCCCCACGCCAAGGGTGGCTCGATGACAGGAAGGCCAGATATGCCTGGGATTCTGGAACTGATTCGCGAGCGTGCCTCGGTTCGCGGACCCTTCGACGCGCAGCGCCCCATCTCCGAGGAAGACCTCGCGGCCATCCTTGAGGCGGCGCGCTGGTCGCCGACCGCCCACAACATGCAGAACTTCGAGATTGTTGTGGTCGACGACCCGGCCACGCTCGACGCGATCGCTAACATCAAACGCCCCATCTCGGAGGCGTTCATCCGCGAGAACTACGAGCAGCTCTCGTTCTCCGAGGAAGAGCTGATGCGCCGCAAGACAGGTCTGCTTGCCACGCAGTTCCCACCGGCGTGGCGCAACCCCGACTTCCACGCCGACACGCTCACCGCCGAGGAAACAGCCGCGATGCAGCGGCCGATGCCCACGGCTCCGCTGCTGCTCGTCGTGGTCTACGACCCGAGCAAGCGGGCACCGGCCTCCGAGGGCGACTTCCTCGGCATAGTCAGCCTCGGCTGCGTGATGGAGAACATGTGGCTTACCGCCGAGGCGCTGGGCATCAGTCTGCAGATCGTCAGCTCGCTCAGCAACGACCGGGAAGTCAGGCGGATTCTCGGAATTCCGGACGAGCTGGAGGTCGCCTTCTCCTGTCGCCTCGGCTATCCGATCGCGCCGGCGCCCAAGCGCTTGCGCGTCAGGCGCGATGTGGCCGACTTCGCGTCTCGCAATCGGTTCGGGGGCTGAGCGCGCTCGCGCTGGGCTAAGTTGCGCAGTTTGGCGAGGGTTCGCACTTACCAAGCCTCTCCGCCTCACCTAGACTCGATGATGGGATTGCTTGGAAACCCGCGGTTCCATCCGAGCCGATTGAGGAAAGCCCATGCCTGACTACACGATCTGGCGCTTCTCGACCTCGCAACTTCGCGGTCAGGGGAGTTTCCGCGCGTCGCCGTCTGGTGAGAGCAAGGGCACGGCGGTCGGAACCGTTGCTGGCAACGACTCACACGACGCCCTGAACCGCTTCCTCTCCGACGGCGGCGTCGAAGGACGCCACATCGAGCTCACAGTCGTGCGCGACCCTCGCGGCCAAGACGAGTCATCCGTCGAGGTCGCCTACCAGCTCTATGTGGCCCGCCGAGCCAAGCCGCCCCTCATCGCCGAGGAGCCCAAGGTGCAGGAACTCGTCGACGCCGAGGACGACGAGGACTAGCGCACCAAGCGTGGCGTAACCCTTCATCGCCCGGGCCATTCGCGCCCGTGGCACGGGCATTGCACGTCTTCCATGACCGGTGGGGGCCGATACCCCGCAATCGATGACGGGATGCCGGAATGCCAGACCGCGTTCGAAGCACTGCTCTGCGAAGCTCTCGCCCGAAGCGCCAGAGGCCCGTCGGACTGATCGTCGCCGTCGTTGCCGTAGTCTCGCTCGTGCTCGTGGGCGCCTTCGGCGCGCGCTGGGCGCTCACGCGGTCTGCCGAGAAGCCCGGCATCAGCGCCGCGCAAGCTGCGGTCGCGGTCGCACCCACGTCGGGCGTCAAGGCCAAGCCCCTAGCGGCGCCGTCTTCCTCCGCGCCGACCTCGGCCACCGCCTCAGCCCCAGCCGAGGTCGCCAACCCGGCGCTCGATCAAGCCGTTCCCGTGCTGATGTATCACCACATCCTCCCCGTGCCCAGCAACTTCATCGCGATTTCCCCGGCGACGTTCGACGCGCAGATGAAGTACCTGCACGACAACGGTTGGCATGCCATATCGATCGCTCAGCTTCAGGAGTTCGTCGAAACCGGCAAGCGGTTGCCTTCCAAGCCGGTGCTCATCACCTTCGATGACGACCGTATGAACCAGCTCACCTACGGCGTCCCGATCCTGAAGAAGTACGGCTTCACCGCGACGTTCTTTGTCGTCCAGAAGTGGATCAACAGCACCAGCCAGTACTTCATGCATGTGCCGCAGCTCAAACAGCTCCAAGCCGACGGCTACGACCTTGAATCTCACACGACCAACCACATGATGATGTACAGGTTCCATTCGAAATCGACCGGCAAGTTCGAGAGCCTCACCTCGATGAAGACGCGAATGTGGGATCCGACCAACGGCATGCGGGTGTGGATGAATCAGACGTTCGGCGGTCAGCCGGTCACGGCGTTGGCATACCCGGGCGGCGGAAACGACTCCTTCACCTGGCAGATCGTCAAAGATGCTGGCTACCATCTCGCATTCACGACGGACACCGGATACGTCACGTACAAGGGTTCGAACCCCATGGCCTTGCCGCGATGGAATACCGGCGCGCGCGGGACGACGATGGCTACTTTCGCGTCGATCATGAACGGCGCTGCCCACTTCAAGCCTACGAAGTAGTCGGCACCTCACAAAGACCGGCAGGCCGGGCGCCCTTATCGGGTCCCGGCCTGCTTTTCGTTCTTAGCGAAGGCGGAGCGCTAGGCGGCGATCTCTTCGTCCAGATGAATATGCGCAACCGCGTCGATCGCCTTCGGATTCCTAGACTGCATCACGAAGAGCACCACGACGCCGATGATCATCCAAACCAGCATGACCCACGGTGCGTACGAGTACGGCGCCGTCAGTGCCGCGATGAATCCGAGGCCCGGAATGCCGGTGATGCCGGCGACGCTCAAGAAGCCGGGGATCAGGAACAGCAAGCCGGCGATCGGAATCACGATGTGCGAGAACCAGTGCTGCTCTTCCTTGCGATGACGGGCGAAGAAGCCCACGCACGCCAGGTTCGCGAGCATGTACACCGGAACCACGATGACCACGAGTGCCGTCGCAATGATGCCGAACGCTACGACCGGCGTTGTCCAGAAGCCGAGCACGAGCGCGAGTGCCAAGCCCAGAACGAGCTCGACGAGGACGCCGAACTGTGGCGACTTGTGCTTGGGGTGCAGGTTCGCGAAGGCGCGCGGGAACACGCCGATTCGGCCCATCGCGTACGCCGTGCGCGTGAACACGTTCGCACCGGAGTTCGCGTTTGCGAGCGTGGAGTTGACGATTGCGAACAGCACGAGCGCCCAGAAGACGATGGAGACGTCCTTCGCAAGACCGTCCCACGGCACGCCGTTGTTCCAAGTTGCGAAACCGGCGAAGTTGGACGGGCCGAACGACACAACTGCGGCATACGTCGTGAAGATGTACAGGATGCCGATTGCCACGGTCGCACCCATGATGGCCAGCGGGATGTTGCGTCGCGGGTTCTTGGTCTCCTCGGCGAGCGGGGCGGCTGCCTCGAAGCCGGAGAAGGCAAGAAGCGCTCCCACGGCGCCAGCGAAGACGCCGGACCAGCCAGTGAAGCCCTTGGCGTTGGCGAAGTGCGGCGTGAAGACCAAGAGTGTGTTGGCGCTGCCAGCCTTGACGACGAGCACGATGCCCAACACCAAGAACACGGCGATCTCGATAGCTCCGAGCCACACGCCCGTCTCGGTAGAGGTCTTAACGCCCAGGTAGACGAGCCAGCACACCAAGATTGTGCCAATCGCCATGAAGATCCACCACGAACCTGCCGAAATCCCCGGCACTATGCCAGTCAACTCGCCGGCAAGCGTGAATCCAAGCTGCAGCATGACCAGCGGAACGATGAGTACCTCGACGGCCGCATAGGCCCATCCGACGAGGAAGCCCAGCTTCGGGCTCAAACCCACTGCGGTGTACGTCGCCACAGAACCAGCCGCAGGAATGTGCGTTGCGAGCTGACCGATGGCCCACGCAGTAAACAGGATGCCGATGAACGCGATGAGTACTGCCAGCGGCAGCGCGCCAGCGGCAAAGGCGGCGCCCAGTGGAATCGATGCTGCGATGGCCGCGGCCGGCGCCATCGACGTGATCGACTGGAACAACACATCCGCTAACCCGATGGCATTTCGGGCAAGCTTGGTCTCCGAGCCAGAATCACTCATGCTCCTATCCCTCCCAATCCCCGCAAGAATATGGCTCCGCAGAGGCCCCCTCCACGGCTACGACCGAACCATGAGCGTCACGCCCGGAACGGCGCGGGACACGCCGAGACCTTGGGGACGCGCATCCGCGCGATGATGCTTCCGGTGCAAGGCGAGCACGCCTGAGCGATTCCGACATCACCTGTACAGGACAGGAAGATGAACGCGTCCTCCATGGTGAAACCCCACTCGCTCACCAAGAGGTTTGCCGCGTCCTCGCACGCGAACTTGATCGCGTCTTCAAGGCTATCGTCCGACGTGCCGTGCGTGTACCAGGCGTCGGCCGTCTCTGTGACGGGCCAGCGCGCAGCCTTGCCTTTGGTGACCTCCACTTTGACGAGACACGTTCCGGGCACCTCGACGCCAGTGTCCGAGATCTCCCCGTCGCCCATGCACGCGTGCATGTCCCCCATGGCGAGCAAGCCACCCGACTGGAAGACCGGGAAGTGAATCGTCGCGCCGATCCCGTTGACCGTGTCGTCGAGGTTGCCGCCGTGCTTGCCGGCGAGGAAGGTGATGACCTTGCCCTCGGCAGGGGCGACACCGATCACGCCAATCATCGGCTTGGCAGGGAACGAAACCTTGTCGTTGAGCCAAATCGTGCCGTCTTCGATCTTGAGGATCCGAGTAGCCGGCGCGTTGCAGAACTCGACGAGCTGACCGCTACCGGGGATGACCATGGCGGAGCCCTGCGGTCCCGGCACCAGGTCGAGGAGGGTGACAGAGAGCGAGTCGCCTGGCTCGGCGCCACGCACGAAGATGGGGCCGGTCGCGCTGTTGAGCCGGTCCGTCTCGAGCTTCTCAAGCGTGTCGGACTCAGACTGGACCTGGCCGGTGAAGCAGTCGAAGGTCTCGAGTTCGATCACCGTCCCCGGGTCGACCGTCACGACCGGGGTCATGTCGGCCGAGAACGCCCATACGTGCTGGTCTTTGGGGATTCTGACATCTGCCGCTTCCACAACGTCCTCCTCTACGGATGCAGTTCTGGAACAAGTTCCCACCCACTCGAGACTACACCTACGCGAACCGCGATGTGTTGCGAGCATGTTTCGGCTCGACCCTGAAATGCATAGGCCGGGCCCGCCGGGTCTGCTCTGCTGCGGCCTTTCATAGCCCTCAGGGCTGGACGCCGACTGTGGCCGGACTCGACCCACTTTGGCCCGCGTCCGGCTCCCCGATGCTGCTCAGAGTGCTCACCGCCTCAGAGTCGCTCGGATCCAGCTTGACGGCGGTTGTGAGCGCCGTCGTGGCACCAGCCCGGTCGCCTCGGGCAATCCGGACCTGCCCGATCGTGAGCCACGCGTATTCGAAGCCGGGATCTAGAGTTGCCGCTCGGATAGCCGAGTTCTCAGCCGGGGCAAGTTGCCCGGCCTGAAACTGGGCTCGCGCAAGCTCGAGCACGACATCCGGCACATTGGGCCACCGGTCCTCGGCTGACTGCGCGACTACGAGCGCCAGCGCTGCAGTTGCCGGCGCTGGGGCCAGCAACTGCTCCTGATTGAGCGCGTGGACGTATCGGCTCGCAGCTATTGGATCTTGCGGGTCGTGATTGACGGCCCGTGAATAGGCCGAGACCGAGGCATCCGCGAGGGCTGCGATCTCCTCGTGAGGCGCGTTCGCATTGACCGCCGACCAGAGCAGTTCGTCGTTGCGTTGGCCGGACAGGATGTAGTACTGCTGCGCAAGCGGGTTGATGGCGCGTGCGCTCGACAGATTGCTCTCCGCCTCAGGGAGAGTGGCGGAGTCGAGTGCACGCCGGGCGTACACATCGGCGTAAAACCAGCTCGCACCCCAGCAGCTAAAGGCGACAAGAAGAACCGAGACCGCGATACCCGCCGCCCGGGCGAGATTGCTGTCGATGGGCGCAGTGCGAGCTTGCGCGCTGGCAAGGATGCCGAGAGAAAGCCACAACCACACCACTACCACCGGTGTGGCGGGCTCGAACAGTAGAACCGTCACGAGCGCGATCACACTTGCCCAGGCGCCAGCGACCAGGATTCGCGACCGGGCGTCATCGGCTCCGAAGAGCGTGCGCGAACCGTCTGCTCCAGCTCCGAATACTGCGGCTGCGGTCTCGGTCAGTGGAGCAACGACCGCGGCCCCATATAGCAGGAGCCCTGGTATCCCCAGCGTGGCCGCTACCTGCAGGATTATGTCGTGCGCGTTGTCGGCATAGGACGCATGGCCACCAACGCGCCACGTCAACCCACCCGCGGCAGAGTGGTACACGTACTTGAAGGTGTCAGGGCCCCAACCCACCAGCGACCTGCGAGATACTCCCACGAGCGCGGCTCGCCAGATCTCGATTCTATCGCCGAAGCTGGCGCCTGCGGTGCGCCCAAGCACAGCGGTAGCGCGCTGAGCCGACGACAGCCCTTCCTTGGGTCCGAGCAGCGACGCTGCCACGGCTAGCAGGGTCAGCGCGAAGGCCGCAAGCACCCACCATTGCGAGCGCAGCAGCCCCGAGCGGTTTCGCCACGCAGCAAGCGCAACCACGGCCACTGCGACAGGGGCCGCTATCCACGCTCCCCGCGCGAGGCCGACGACCAAGCAGCTGCTCGTCGTCAGCAACCCGAGGCTCGCAAGCCAGAATCGGGGGGTAGGTGACTCCTCGGAAAGGAGCAACCCGATCGATAGCGCAAACGGAAACACGAGGTAGCTGGCGAGGAGATCTGGGTTGCCGAAAGTGGCGAAGATCCGGGCTCCGAAGCCGCTGTCGGGCCAAGTAAGCGGATCAAGCCTCAGGAGCTGCAAGAGCGCGTAGCACGCGATCACCGAACCGGTGGCTACGGCAAACGTCGCAACGGTGCGTGCGCGCGCGACGCTTGTCACCTGCTGAACCGTGAGGGTGAAGACCAGCACATATGCGGCGTAGGCGGCCAAGCCCTCACCGCTCAGCGTCTCACCGATGATCGACAACGACGGGCTGACTGAGGTCGCTGTGGCAAGGCACACCCAGCCCAGCAAGAGAGCCACGATGAGCATGATCCGCGGACGCCGCAACTCGGCCATGCCGGCAACCATGCTGACCACGTGAAGCGCCAAGCCGAGTCCCGCGAGGATGGCGATGAGACTCAGCTTAGGGAGGACAACGGCGTCGTATGTGAGTTGCGAAGCTACGCCAGAGCCGAGGGACGTGTTGGTGTGGACGAATGGGACCAACACTACGATGGCCAGCAAGCACCACCATGCACCAGCCGCGCATACGAGTCCGGTCCTCTGTCGTGCCACCCAACCACCCCCCGATGCGACTGCAGTGGCACTGAACTTCAGTCGCAAAAGACTCCCGTGCAGATTCCCCACCTCGGGCTCGCCCCGCCCTTCGGCCAGTATAGCTGTGACCCGCGTACGCCCGGGTGCGAACGCCCGTCAGGTGCAACTATCTTTCGTGGCGCCCGGGCGCTTGATGACAGCGGTGCCTATAAGCGCCCGAGAAGAGGAAGAGGCCAGGGACTTTGTAAGCCTCTGGCCTGCTGTTTCCTTGGTGGGGAAGAAGAGTGTGGTTCGACGCCACTTCACGCTGACATGGCGCATTCTGATGACAAGATGCTTACACGCTGTCGGGCGACAGCTGATGCCACGGGACATCCTTCCTAGAGCCCAGCGTCGGCGTACCAATCCGCTCTGGTTGGCGGAAGCGTCGAGTGGCCGCCGGTCGGCTTGTGGAGGAGCGATTGGCACACGCCGATTCCGCCGCGCTCGAAGTTGTAGGCGCACCCGGTCATGTACAGCCTCCAGATTCGGTACGTGATGTCGTCGGTCAGCGCGACGGCCTCATCCCTATGGGCCTCAAGGTTGCGAACCCAGTGGCGCAATGTCGCGGCATAGTGCTCGCGCAGGTTCTCAACGTCGCGCACTTCGAAGCCTGCGGACTCGGCGTGGCCGAGCAGCTCCGAGATCGGGGTGAGCTCCCCGTCTGGAAAGACGTAGCGGGCGATGAATGGGTCCATCGGGCCCGGCCGCTCCTCCCACTTGCTCGTGATGCCGTGCAGGAGGAACACACCACCAGGTCGAAGCAGCTTGAACGCCTGCCCGCAGTACTCTCTGAGTTGCGCACGTCCCACATGCTCGACCATCCCCACACTGACGATCGCGTCGAACTCCCCGTCGAGCCGCCGGTAGTCGCAGACCTCGGCACGCGTCCAGTCGGCCAAGCCCGCTCGCTCGAAACGCTCGTTGGCCTCGGCCGCCTGCGGCTCTGACAGCGTGACGCCTAGGCCACTGACCCCGTAGTGCTCGGCGGCATACTCAAGCAGCCCACCCCAGCCGCATCCAATGTCTAGGAGCCGGTCGCCGGGAGAGAGTCTCAGCTTGCGACAGATGTGCTCGAGCTTGGCGCTCTGCGCGGTGTCCAGGTCGACGTCGGGCTGCTCGAAGTAGCCGCATGAATACTGCATGCGACTGTCGAGCCACAACTGATAGAAGTCATTTGAGACATCGTAGTGGAACCGAACGGCTTGCTCGTCTCTGTCAATGGAGTGAGTCCGCCCAGCAGGCGAAGCGGCGCGCTCGCGGCCCGTGCGATACGGCGGCACCGGAAGACGCCGCAATAAGCGCAGCAGACGCGCGGTGCCCCGTATACTTCGCCACTCCCCACTGTCGATGAGGGGCCAGAAAGTTGCGAAGACGGCCTCAAGATCACCTTCCACATCCATGTCCCCGAAGATGAACGCCTCCCCGAGACTCAGGCTGTTGGGCGGCCAAAGCATTCTGCGCAGAGTCCACGGGTGGCGGAGCACGATGGTGGCTGGCGCGTCGTCCGGTCCCACTCGAGTGCCGTCCCACAGTCGGGCCGCGACTCCCCACGAGTCCGGGCTTCCCAGAACCTCGCTCGCTAGCTCAATGGTGTCGGCGACAGCGCTTTCTTGCTTCGTCGAGCCCAGCGTAAGAACATTCATCGCTCGCCTCCTGACTCAGACTGCGTGTTGCTGTCCCATACCCATTGATGAACAGAATGCAGCGGCGCAGACTCTAGCCCCTGACACAGGTCCCGATGGCAGGATGCTGACCAGCGCCCAAGAGAAGAGAAAGGCCAGGGGGCCCGATAGGCCTCGCCCTCTGACCTGATCAAAGGCCGGAGGGCATTTCTGTCTGGTTCGACGCCACTTCCCGCTGATATGGCGCGTTCTGATGACAAAATGCTTACCAGCGCCCAAGAAGAGGAACAGGCCAGAGACTGTGTAAGCCTCTGACCTGCGTGTTTCCTTGGTGGAGACGAAGGGGCTCGAACCCTCGACCCTCGGCTTGCAAAGCCGATGCTCTCCCAGCTGAGCTACGTCCCCATTTGCGCCCGCGTATTCTATCACGCTCGCCCACGCTTTCCACTGCCGGCGTGCGGGACCGTCGCCGTAGGGCTCTCATGGGCACATACTCCCCATGACCGCCGCAGTCTCCATCGAGGAGTTCGGCCTCGGCGACCCGCGCATTCGCGAGTTCGCTCACTTCCCGTGGCGCCTCTATCGTGGCGACCCTTGCTGGACCCCTCCACTCATGGCCGATCTGCTCGGCAGCAAGGTTCTTGGGACGAAGGGGCTGCTCACTGCCGAGCACCCGTACCATTCATTTGCCGAGGTCACGCACTTCCTCGCTCGGCGGAACGGTGAGGTGGTCGGGACCATCTCGGCGGCTATCAACCGGCGCTACAACGAGTATCACGGCACGCCGATAGGCTTCTTCGGCTTCTTCGAGTGCATTAACGACCAGCTCGTCGCAAACGCGCTGCTCGACTCGGCGCGGGAGTGGATCGCGGCGCGCGACATGTGCGTGATGCGCGGTCCTGGGCAGTACAGCAACGCGACGCACGAGATCCAAGGCGTGCTGGTCGACGGCTTCGAGTACCCGCCCACCGTCGATCTCACCCACAACCCGCCCTACTACGACGAGCTGCTCACCGCGTGGGGCCTGGCCAAGTCGATGGACTACGTCGCCTACACGCTCCCCGTCCGCCAGCCCATCACCCCGCGGTTGCGCGAGCTCGCCGAGAAGGTCGCCGAGCGAAGCCACATCGAGACGCGACCCGTCGACCTGGACCGCTTCGAGGAAGAGCTGCAGCTGCTCATCCACATCTACAACGACGCCTGGTCGGAGAACTGGGGCTTCTTGCCCGTCACCGACGAGGAGGCGGCCACCGTGGCGGAGTCGCTGCGGCCCATCGTCGACGCGCAGCTCATCCGCTTCGCCTACGTGCACGGCGAGCCGGCGGCGGTTCTGGGCGCCATACCGGACCCGTACTGGGCGCTTCGCCCTCGGTGGAAGTGGTACGGCGACTCGGACGCCGTGCGCATCGCTCGACTGATGGCGACTCGGCGGCGCATCCCACGCGTGCGGCTGATGTTCTTCGGCATCAAGAAGCAGTTCAGGCATCTGGGCATCGACGCGCTTCTGTTCACGCAGATGCTCGAGTACGCCCAGACCAAACACTACCTCGAGTGCGAGCCGTCGATGCTCCTCGAGCACAACGACCTCGTGATCCGTGCCTCGGCGTTCATGGGCGGCCATGAGTACAAGCGCTGGCGCATCTACGACGCGAAGCTGTAGCGGCTGGCTGCGGCGTGCCGGAGGCGGTGGGCGAGCTAGCTCCGCACCAGCCCCAATCGCACGAGGCTCTCGGCGGTCGCGAGAATCGCCTCTTCGTTGGATCGCGGCTGCCAGCCCAAGACACGGCGTGCCTTCTCGTTGCTGGCTGGCTTGGGCTTTCCCAACTCCGAGGCGGCCTGCGCAGCCGTGCCGCTGAACATGCCAGCGAGGCGCACGACCCAATCGGGCAAGCCGCCACGCGGAACTCGGCGGGCGTCGTCCCCCATCTCGCGCCTGAGTAGTTCGGCGACATCGCGCAGGCCGATAGGGTCGCCGGCAACGGCGAGGAACCGCTCGCCCGCAGCGGCCGGGTTGGTCATCGCGCGCAGATGCAGATCGGCGACGTCGCGAACGTCGACGACGTTGAAGACCATCCTCGGCATGCCTGGAACGCTGCCGTCCATCAGCTGCGAGACCAGGTGGATCGAGGTCGAAAGGTCCGGCCCCAGCACTGGTCCCAGGACTCCCACGGGGTTAACCACGGCTAGCTCGAGCCCGGCGCCTTCACTCTCGGCGAACTGCCAGGCGGCATGCTCGGCGAGCGTCTTTGACTTCACGTAGGCACTAACGCCCTCGGCGGCTGGGTTGGTCCAGTCCTCCTCCGTGAAGGGCCGCGTCATCTCGCCATGGCCGTAGCCGATCGCCGCGAACGACGACGTGAGCACCACGCGCTTCACGCCAGCGTCGCGCGACGCGCGCAAAGCGCGCAAAGCGCCTTCGCGCGCGGGGATGATGAGGTCGTCTTCGTGCTTGGGCGCGCCGAGCGGGAACGGCGATGCCACGTGGAGCACGAAGTCGCAGCCCGCGACCGCTTCGGGCCATCCGGCGTCGGCGGTCAGATCGGCGGTGAAGAACCCGAGCGCGTCGCCCGGCTCGGCGCCTCCCACCTTCAGCATCGCGCGCACGTCAGGTTCGCGCCTCAGCGAGCGCACGGTCGTCCGCACGCGGTAGCCGTCCTCGAGCAGCCGCAGGATGCAGTGTGCGCCGATGAAGCCGGAGCCCCCCGTCACTAGAACCAGTTCGCCGCTCATCGGGCCACTCCGCGCGATCTTGCGTTCACAGCAGTCCCCTTCGGATAGCTTCACGCTCTAACTCGGTTCGCCGTACGGGTCGCTCGGCTATAGGAGTACGTAACCTACATTGCGTCTTAGGTCACACCGCCTCACGGGAAGAAACAAGGCGATGGACGCGATTCCTTGGGAGCCCCGCATGCCCAACCAACTTGCCAACGAGACCTCGCCGTACTTGCGCTTGCACGCTGACGACCCCGTGGACTGGCATCCGTGGGGACAGGAAGCGTTCGATTTGGCGCGTGACACAGGCCGACCGATCTTCCTGTCGATCGGCTACGCGTCGTGCCACTGGTGCCACGTCATGCATCGCGAGTCGTTCCGCGACCCTGCAACAGCTGAGGCGCTCAACGACCGCTTCGTCTGCGTGAAGGTCGATCGCGAGAGCCGCCCTGACGTCGACGAGGTCTACATGGCCTACGTGGTTGCCGCCAACGGCCACGGTGGATGGCCGATGACCGTGTTCCTCACGCCGCAGTTGCTGCCGGTCTTCGGCGGCACCTACTTCCCTCCCGAGTCAGCCCACAACATGCCCAGCTTCCTCGACGTGCTCGACGAGGTCTCGGCGGCGTTCGGCGACCGCCCCCATGTTGCCGACGCCACCGCCGAGAGCGCCGTGGAGTACCTGCGCGTGATGTTCGAGCCGCCGCTCGCCCAGCTGCCCGGCTCCGCACTGCTACACCGCTCGGCCGATGAGATCTTGGGCGCAGTCGACCGCGTGCACGGCGGCTTCGGCGGGGCGCCCAAGTTCCCGCAGGCACCGGTGACCGACTTCCTGCTCGCCTACTACCGCTTCGCAGGCGACGACCGGGCGCTCGACGCTGCCGAAGCACAGCTGCGCGCGATGCTGCGCGGCGGCATCTTCGATCAGGTGGGCGGCGGCATCGCGCGCTACACCGTCGACGACAACTGGCTCGTACCGCACTTCGAGAAGATGCTCTACGACAACGCCCAGCTGCTCACGTCGCTTGCCGCAGTGCACGCCGAGCGGCCGCACGAAGAGTGGGCGCACGCCATGCGCGCTACCGCCGACTTCCTGGAGCGGGACCTCACGTCGCTCGGCGGTGCCTTTCACTCATCGCTCTCGGCAGACACGCTCGGCGACGAGGGCGCAACCTACGTTTGGACCTACGACGAGTTGGCCGAGTTCCTCCCTC
Source organism: Coriobacteriia bacterium (assembly GCA_031292615.1). Taxonomy (NCBI): domain Bacteria; kingdom Bacillati; phylum Actinomycetota; class Coriobacteriia; species Coriobacteriia bacterium. The sequence goes on from JARLGT010000121.1 coordinate 18,043, forward strand.
CAGCCGATCTCGCGCTGGCCGAGGACTACCTGGGCGTCACGCTGGACGGCAACTGGGAGGGCAGCAACGTGCTGACGCGCTGCGCCGGTCGGGCCAACGATGCCGAGGCCGTCGATCGCGTGCTCGCCGAGCTGCTCGCCGAGCGACTGCAGCGCCCGCAGCCCGAGGTCGACACGAAGGTGCTGGTGAGCTGGAACGCGTTGGCGGCCCGTGGTCTGCTCGGCGCAGGCGCGGCGCTCGAGGACCCCGTACTCGCCGAGCGGGGCGTGGCGCTGACGCGGCACCTGCTCGAGCAGGCCGTCGCAGCAGACGGCGGCGTCGTCCACCTGTTGGGCGATGAGGCGAGCGAGAACGTGCGTCTCGTCGAGGATGCAGCTGCGCTCGCGCTTGCGGCCGCGCTCGCGTACGAGGCGACCGGCGACAGCGGCCTGCTGGCCTCGGCGATTCGCATCCTCGAGCACGCCGAGACCCTCTTCGCCGAGGACGGCGTCTGGTTCATGACGCCAGCCGACACCGAGCTGCCGCTGCGCCCCCGCGAGCAGCACGACAGCCCGACGTCCACCGGCGCGTCGCTCGCCGCGCTTGCCGCGCTGCGCCTGTGGCGCGCAACCGAGGAGCCGCGCTTCCGCGCGCTGGCCGAGGACACCCTCTCGCGCCTTGTGCCGATCGCCGAGCACTCGCCGTTCGCAGCGGGGACGGCTCTTGCGGCCGCTTGCGAGCTGCTCGGCGAGTAGCGATCTGGCGCGAGGCGGGGGTGAAGGGCTGCTTGGCGCTAGCGACGCCACACGGACGGGCGCGGAAACCCGCTCTGACCTGAGACTTCACGCACTCTTGCGCGCCCGGAAACGCGCGCGAAACAGCAAGCCCCTACGCTTCTGGCATCGAGAGAGACAACCATCCCGAGTCGGCCGCGCCTACGCGCCGGGCTTGTCGGAGGCAAACGCATGAAGCGCATCGAGGCGATCATCCGCCCAGAGAAAGTGCACGACGTGAAGGAGTCCCTGGTCGCGATGGGGCACGCTGGCCTCACGGTCTACGACGTGCAGGGTCACGGCACCCAGAAGGGCATCACGCAGCAGTGGCGCGGCCAGGAGTACTCGGTCGATCTGCTCCCCAAGACGTCGGTGATGGTGGTCGTGCACGATCACGAGGTCTCCGACATCGTTGACGTGATCTCGCGCATCGCGCGCACCGACCGCATCGGCGACGGCAAGATCTTCGTCACGCCGGTCGAACAGGTCATCCGCGTGCGGACGGGAGAGACCGGCTCGGACGCGCTCTAGCTAGAACGCTCACCGCGCGCTCAACGGCCGTCGCGCCAGAAGCGGCCCAACCAGACTTCACCCGATGTTCGACTCGTCGAAACAGCGGCGAAACAGGCTGCACGTACCGTCCGGTGAAGGCTCACTCTATACTTCGACTCATCGCCCCCTAACGGGAAGAGCTTCATGCGACACGCGCCCGGCCAGCTCATAGATCACTACGAGATCATCTGTGGCCTCGGCGAGGGCGCGTTTGCCGAGGCGTACAAGGCACGCGACACGCGAACCGACCGCCTCGTAATGCTGAAGTCGCCCAATCCACAGCTCTTTGGCGATCCCGCAATCTACCAGCGCTTCGAGCGCGAGAACAAGATCGCCGAGAAGCTCGACAGCTCCGGCGTGCAGCGCAGCCTCGGGATGTTCTCGGCTAATGGCGAGCCGTACATCATCATGGAGTTCGTCGACGGCGAGAACTTGCGCATACGTCTGGGCGAGTTCGAGGGGCCGGTGCCGATCGACATCGCGCTGGATTGGGCCACCCAGCTCGCCAGAGCCGTCGCCTACTTGCACGAGAACGGCATCGTGCATCGCGACCTGAAGCCAGAGAACATCCTCGTCTCGACAACCAACGAGATCAAAGTCGTCGACTTCGGCACGGCGATGCTCGACGGCGCCCGGCGCCTCACATTTCGCGGCATGACCGATGGGGTCGGCACGCCCGACTACATGAGCCCCGAGCAGATTCAAGGCGACCGAGGCGACCGCCGCAGCGACATCTACGCATGGGGCGTCATCGCCTACGAGCTGCTGGCAGGGCGCGTTCCGTTCGATGGCGACAACTGGCTCGCCGTGATGGCCGGCCACCTGCGTCGCACCGCCGAGCCCATCCGGTCGTTTCGCCCGGAGGTCTCGCCGGCGCTCGAAGCTGTCGTCCTCAAGGCGATGCGGCGCTGGCCCAAGAACCGCTACCAGACCGCCGAGGAGCTGCTCGCCGACCTCGGCCGGCTCGATCAACTCGACGTATCTTCGTTCGACCTGTCGCCAGAACCGCCCATGGGTGGTCCAATAAGCGCACCCGACTCCGAGGCCGGGTTGTGGATTCGTGTGGTACTGATTGCGCTCGGCTTCTTTGCTGTCCTAGCCCTTGTCGTCGTGATTGCGCTGGTGATGCACCGATGAACTCCTTCGATCTGACCGGTATCTCCTGGATCCGCCTGTCGTTCGTCGACGTCTTCGGCACGGCGCACTCGATGCAGATCCCGGCCTCGCGCCTCGCACAAGCAGCCGAGCAGGGCGTGGCGTTCGACGGCTCTTCTCTCGAGGGTCGCGCGCGCGTCATGGAGACCGACATGCGCCTGCTGCCCGACCCCGCCTCGCTCGTGCAGACCGACGAGGGTGTGGCGCGCGCCGCATGCGTCGTGTTGTGCGAAGACGGCTCGCCCTGGCCGGGTGACCCGCGCACGGCTCTGGCGCTGGTGCTCGACCAGACCGGCGACCTCGGTGCCGATTACGCGCTCTCGGCCGAACTCGAGTTCTACCTGCTCGATAGCGACGACCTTGAGCCGATCGACATGGCCGGCTACTTCATGGAGTCCGAGGGCCTGGGCATCTCAGTGGTGCGTGCCGCAGCCGAGAAGCTCGAGAGCTGGGGCATCCGCATCGACTCGATCCACCACGAGGCCGGCCCCGGCCAGTACGAGATCGACCTCGCGATGCTCCCCGCGATCGAGCTGGCCGACGCTCTCGTCCTCGCGAAGCAGACCATCCGCGAGGCCGCCGCTTCCGCAGGCCTGACCGCCACGTTCATGGCGCGACCGCTCTCGGGTGAGCCCGGCAGCGGCCTGCATCTGCACCAGCGTGTCGCCGGACGCCTCGCCGATGACGACGGCCAGCTCACCGATGAGGGCCGCGGCTTCGTTGCCGGCCAGCTCGAGCACGCCCGCGGCCTGTCCGCGCTCGCTTCACCGACAGTCAACTCGTACAAGCGCCTGCACTCGGGCCCCGAAGCGCCGAGCACAGCCGTCTGGGCGCATGCCAACCGCGGTGCACTCATCCGCCTCTCGCCCAACGGTGGCGATGGCGCCACGATCGAGTACCGCAGCGCCGATCCCTCGGCAAACCCCTACCTTCTGTTCGCCGGGCTCATCATCAGCGCGGCCCACGGGCTTGGCGCCGTGCTTGACCTCCCGCCCGCGGTTGAGGAGCAGAGCGAGGGCTTCGACCCCGCCGCAACCGACTCCTCGCGTGCGGACACGCTCCCGCGCGATCTGGAGGAGGCTCTCTCGGCGCTGCAGATCGACGACGTGCTCGTGGACGCGTTCGACGCGCAGCTGCTCTCTCGCCTGCTCGACGGTCGCCGAGCCGAGGCCGCCGAGTACCGCGCGCAGGTCACGCCCTGGGAGACCGAGTTGTATCTTGAGGACGCGTAAGATCGAAGCACTTCGCGAGAGCTACGCCGAGGAGGCGCGATGAAGAAGATCGAGGCCATCATCAAGCCGCACAAGCTTGATGACGTCAAAGAAGCTCTTGGGGCACTGGGCATCCAGGGCCTGACCGCCTACGAGGTCAAAGGCTTCGGTCGCCAGAAGGGCCATCCCGAGATCTATCTCGGCTCCGAGCTCTACGCGATCGACTTCGTCCCCAAGGTCAAGATCGAGGTCGTCGTGGATGACTCACTAGCCGACAAGGCCGAGGAGACCATCATCGAGAGCGCCCGCACCGGCAAGATCGGCGACGGCAAGGTCTTTACCTACGACTGCGAGAAGGCCGTCCGCATCCGCACCAACGAGCGCGGGCCAGACGCACTCTAGAAGGCCCCTCGATACCCAAGCAGACCACGTACGCCCGGGAGGAGTCTCCCGGGCGTACCTCGTTTACCTGCTGTTTCTCCCCACGCCACACGCACGACCCGTACGTTTTACGTGCTCGAAACACAGCCAAGGCGGTCACGAAACAAAGGCATTGGATAACTGTTCTACGCCCCAAGGAGGGGCCCGGCCTGCACACCGCAGGCACCAAGTGAATGCACGTCGGTGCAGACCGAAGGAAGGAGTGATCCAGATGGCCGAGATGAAGCGCACGTTGACGCTCACCGGTGTGACGGTGAACGCGATGTCGTTTATCGCCCCGGGCGCGTTCCTCTGGACGACGTTCCAGTTGCAGGCGGCCCAGAGCGCAGGAGGTGTCACGACTGCGCCCGACATGGTCACAGGACTCATCTTTGCAATCGTCCTGGCGTTCTTGACCGCGTACAGCTACTCAGAGCTGGCGCGTATCTACCCGAACGCCGGCACGGGGTCGAGCTACTACTACGCTGAGGCCGCGCTGCTTGACAAGGACAAGCCGCAGCATCGCAAGTTCGCTCGCCTCGCAAAGGTCTCTCTCGGCTGGATCAGCCACCTCTACTACTGGATCTATCCGGGCATCATGGTTGCCTACACGGCGACTCTGGCCGGCTACTTGTGGACCACCATTACCGGGCAGGCGCTCTCGTTCCCGATACTTGCCGTGCTAGCTATCGTGTTCGCCGTACTCACTGGCGCTATCGCCTACCGCGGCATGTCGGGTTCCACCAACACCGCACTTGTGATCACGATCATCCAGCTCGCGGCAATCGTGGCCTTCACCGTGTTCTGTATCTACTTCCGCATGACGCACCCCGGACTGCACTACGAGCAGGCTAGCGCCGCGTCGATCTTCATCCCGCACAACCTGATCAACGTGATCTACCAGTCGACAATCGCCATCCTGCTCCTCGTCGGCTTTGAGGCGGTCACCGCGCTTGGCGCCGAGGCCATCAACCCCGACCGCGACATCAAGCTCGGCGTTCTGATCTCGCTCGCCATCCAGGCCCTTCTCGCCTACATGGCCCAGTACTTCGGCGCCAACTTCATCATCGCCCAGGAGACCATCACGGCGAAGACGGCAGCTGGCGCACAGGTCGCAGGTTACGCCGCAGCCGCTATCGACTCGGCGCCGATCGGCACCATGCTCACGCACACGGTCAACACCGTGTTTGGTGGAGCTGGCACCGCAGTCGCCGTGCTCTTCGCTCTCACCGTCCTGCTCGCGCTCATCGGCACGACGCTCGCCAGCCTCAACGCGGGCGTCCGCATTACCTACTCCATGGCTCGCGACAAGGAAGTCCCCAGCATCCTGGGTCTCCTGCACGGCCAGTTCGCCACTCCTCACGCAGGCATCTGGATGCTTGTGGGTGTATCCGCTCTGCTCGGCGTGTACGGGGTGTGGAGCGTCGACACCGTCACTCAGATCACGCTCGCCTCTAACTTCGGCACGTTCCTCGTCTACGGTGCGTCGTGCTTGGTAACGATCGTTGCCTTCGCGAGCCACAAGGACAGGAACCTATTCAAGCACTACGTCGTGCCGGGAGTCGGCATGCTGATGAACATCGCCGAGCTCATAGGCATCGTCTACCTGGCCATCATGGCCGGTGGCTCCACCAGCATCGACGCTTGGATCGCCATCGGTATCGTGGCTGTATGGATGGTGCTCGGAGTGGTCTGGATGGCTCTCAACCCAGCCACCAAGGGCCAGCCGATGATCGCCGATCCCAAGGCCGCCTAGCACGGCAAGAGGGCAACTTCGCCCGTAGCACAATCGCTTCAGTCCGGGCCGGGGCATCGTCCCCGGCCCGGTGTGCGCGAAGGTGGCGCTTGCCCCCACGCCGCACCTGCCGGACGATAGACCGCGTCAGCCCACGTCGAGGAGGCAGTCACCGATGACGACAACGCCGGGAATGAGTGCCGCCGCAGGCGCGGATC
>JARLGT010000122.1 GCA_031292615.1 Coriobacteriia bacterium
GACGGCTTCCGCAACGAAGTTCAGGTCATCGCGACGGTTCTCTCGGCGGACCAGATCAACCAGCCCGACGTCATCTCGATCATGGGCGCGTCCTCGGCGCTTCTGGCCGCTGGTATCCCGTTCGAGGGCCCGCTTGCCGGCGTCCGCGTCTGCCGCAACACCGAGACGGGCGAGTTCATCGTCAACCCGAGCTTCGATGAGGCCGAGGACTCCGATCTTGACCTCGTCGTCGCTGGCTCCAAGGACGCCGTCTACATGCTCGAAGCCGGCGCGCAGGAGGTCAACGAGGAGGACATGCTCGCTGCCCTCATGTTCGCGCAGGAGGCCATCGGCAAGTTCTGCGAGGTCCAAGAGCGCTTCCTGGCCAAGCTTGAGATCACCCCGATGGAAGTCACCCTGCAGCTGGGCGACCCCGAGATCGAGGCGCGTATCTTCGCCGCCGGTACCGATGAGATGGCCGAGGCGCTTCACAACGCCGATAAGCACGCCCGCATGGCCGGCGTTCAGGCCGTCAAGGACAAGCTGAGCGCCGAGCTGTTCACACCTGAGGAGCTCGCCGCAAGCAGCAAGGACATCAAGGCGTCCCTGAAGAAGCTCGAGAAGAAGACCATGCGCAAGATGGTCCTCGAAGAGGGCGAGCGCGCCGATGGCCGCAAGCTCGACGAGGTCCGCCAGATCACCACGGTCGCCGGCTACCTGCCGCGCAGCCACGGTTCGGGTCTGTTCACGCGTGGCCAGACTCAGGTCCTCTCGGTTCTGACCCTGGGCATGCTCTCCGAGTGGCAGCGCATCGATACGATCGACGTTGCCGAGGGCAAGCGCTACCTGCACCACTACAACTTCCCGCCGTTCTCCACCGGCGAGACTGGCTTTATGCGTGGTCCGAAGCGCCGCGACATCGGCCACGGTGCGCTCGCCGAACGCGCCCTGCTCCCGGTGATTCCGGCCGAGGACGTCTTCCCGTACACCATCCGCATCGTGTCTGAGGTCCTCGAGTCCAACGGTTCGAGCTCCATGGGTTCGGTCTGCGGCTCGACGTTGGCTCTCATGGATGCCGGCGTGCCGATCGCTGCGCCGGTTTCAGGTATCGCGATGGGACTTATCAAGGAGGGCGACGACGTCGCTATCCTGACTGATATCCAAGGCCTCGAGGACTTCCTTGGCGACATGGACTTGAAGGTCGCAGGTACCGAGAACGGCATTACGGCCATGCAGATGGACAACAAGGCCAAGGGCCTGTCAGTCGACATCCTTCGTCGCGCGCTCCTGCAGGCCAAGGAAGGTCGCGCCTTTATCCTCGGCAAGATGATGGAGTCGATCCAGATCCCTCGCGAGGAGATGAGCAAGTACGCGCCGCGCATCATCACGGTCAAGATCCCGACCGACAAGATCCGCGACGTCATCGGCTCGGGTGGCAAGGTCGTCCGTGGCATCCAGGAAGAGACTGGCGCCCAGATCGACATCCAGGAAGACGGCACGATCTATATCGCGTCGCGCGACCTCGGTGGCGAAGAGGCGGCCCGCCGCATCCGTGCCATCGTCAAGGAGCCGGAGATCGGCGAGGAGTACCACGGCCGCGTCGTCTCGATTCAGGCGTTCGGCGCGTTCATCGAGCTCATCCCCGGCAAGGACGGCCTGCTGCACATCAGCCGCGTTGCCCAAGGCCGCGTGGACAAGGTCGAGGACGTCCTGTCCGTGGGGGACGAAGTCCACGTCAAGATCATCGACATCGACGACCGCGGTAAGGTCTCGCTGGACCGTCTCGACAAGCCGGAAGCGCCCCCGAGGGCTCCCGGTTCGAGCGACCGTCCCAGCGGCGATCGCCCGAGCGGTGACCGCCCGAGCGGCCCGCGTCGCGAGAGCAGCGGCGGCGGCGACCGCAAGCCCAGGCGTCACCACTAGGCGCAGCTGGCAGGACACGCGACGAACATGAGGCCCCGGGTGCGAGATGCGCTCGGGGCCTTTCGTCGCTCTCGCATCCACGTCTGCGCTCCACGAGCGCCCGGGCAGTACCCTCTTGGGCACATACCTGCCAGCGTCCCTCACGCCGTGCCAGTAAGGAGCCCCGCATGACAGACAAGCCGAGTCCCATCGACGAGTACCTTGCGACCGTCCCGAAGGCGCAGCGCACCGCGCTTCAGGAGCTGCGCGACGTCATCAAGAACGTGGTTCCCGACGCACAGGAGGTCAAGAGCTACGGGATGCCCGCGTTCAAGTTCGAGGGCAAGGTCGTTGCCGGGTTCTTGGCGTGGGCGAATCATCTGGCGTACTACCCGTTCAGCGGCTCGACGCTCGGCGAGTTCGCCGAAGAGCTCAAGGACTTCAAGCAGACCAAGAGCGCACTTCACTTCCAGCCGGACCACCCCATCCCGCCGGATCTGGTACGCAGGCTCATCGAGTCGCGGATCGCCGCAAATCGCACGAAGACCTGAAGCTTTTGGCCGGCGTTTCACCACAGCCTCCATGCTGCCGATAACTGCTGTGTACACTGGCAGGCCCAAGCACGCCCCGCCGTGGTTCTCGGCGAGCAAGCATGCGGGTCCCACGGCACGACCGCGATACGAGGGGGAGTCTCGGATGAGCGAAAAGTCAACTCAGATGCACAGACGGCGGCGCGCAAGCGACTCGCCTATAGGGCCGGTTGCCGACGTCACGCCCACGATGGACTCGTTGCTTGAGTACGTGGTCAAGATGGGCGCGAGCGACCTGCACATCGCCTCTGGGGTTGCACCGACGATGCGAGTCAACGGCGAACTGGTGACTATCCCGGACACTCCAACTCTGAGCTGTGAGATGGCCGAGTACTTAGTGCAGAGCATGATGTCGCTTGCCCAGTGGGACGAGTTCCAGAGGGAGTGGGAGCTCGACTTTTCTTTTGGTCGCCGCGGCCTGGGCCGCTACCGCGTTGGCGCGTTTCGCGAGCGCGGAGACGCCTCTGCGGTCCTAAGGCGTGTGCCTGCCGAGGCGGCCAAGCTAGAAGATCTGGGACTTCCCAAGAGTGTCGGAACGTTCGCATGGCTCAACCACGGTCTGGTGCTGGTCACAGGGCCGTCGGGAAGCGGCAAGTCGACCACGCTGACCGCCATAATCGACAAGATCAACCACGACCGCAACGTTCACGTGATCACCATCGAGGACCCAATCGAGTTCGTGCACACGCACGACAAGGCGATCGTGCAGCAGCGCGAGCTGGGCAAAGACACGACGTCGTTTGCGCGCGCGCTCAGAAGCGCGCTTCGTGAGGATCCAGACGTACTGCTGATTGGCGAGATGCGCGACACCGAGACTATCTCGGCGACCGTCAGCGCGGCCGAGACGGGCCATCTGGTGTTCGCCACGCTGCACACCAACAGCGCGGCGCAGTCCATCGACCGCATCGTCGACTCTTTTCCGCCACACCAGCAGACGCAGATTCGGCTTCAACTGGCCAGCTCGCTGGCGGGTATCGTCTCGCAACGCCTCATCCCCACGGCCAAAGGCAGCCGCATCTGCGTTGCCGAAGTCCTGATAGTCAACGGCGCGGTGCGTAACCTCATCCGCGAGGGCAAAGCGCACCAGATCGACAACGTGATGCAGGCCGGAATCAAGGACGGGATGGTCATCTTCGACATGCGCCTCGCCGAGCTCGTACGCTCGCGCGTCATCACAAGAGAAATCGCGCTCACGTACGCGATGGACCCGCGCTCGTTTGAAAGCCGCTTGCGCGCCTGATTGCGCCCCGAGTTACGGCCGAGACCCCGCGCCGCGGATCGCCGTCCTTTCGACTGTCCAGCAGCACCCGGGGGAGAGACGATAGGGCGACTGAAGCGGCGTTTTGAATCGACCGAGAGGAACATCGTGACCGAGTCCGCTTCCCAACAGCCCACCAAGCACAGCTGGGTCGTGATCGGTGTCTTGGCCGCCGCGCAGTTCGTCATGGTGATCGACGCGACCGTGATGAACGTCTCGATCTCCAAGATCGTGGCCGATCTGGGCACTACCGTTGTGGGCATTCAGACCGCCATCACGGCGTTTACCCTGGTCATGGCGGCGTTCATGTTGACCGGCGGCAAACTGGGCAACTGGCTGGGCGCCAAGCGGGCCTTCGGAATCGGACTGCTGGTCTACGGCACTGGCTCGCTTCTCACCGCCCTGTCGCAGAACCTCGGCCAGCTCCTAGTTGGATGGTCGCTTCTTGAAGGTCTCGGCGCCGTGCTCGTCATCCCCGCGATTGCGGCGCTGACCTCGGCGAACTACTCGGGCAAGCAGCGAGCGCTTTCGTTCGGCATCCTCGGCGGAGTCGCCGGTGCCGCAGCCGCGGCCGGCCCGATCATCGGCGGGCTCGTGACAACGTATGCGTCGTGGCGCTACGTGTTCGCCGCCGAGACAATCATGTGCATCGGCATCCTGCTCGCGTCGCGCCGAATGGCGTCGCCCGAGCGCGCCGAGCACCGCCGCTTCGACGCACTTGGGGCGGCGCTCTCGATCGTGGGCCTCGGCATGTTCGTCTTTGGCGTGCTTCAGTCGAGTCAGTGGGGATGGATCACGCCGAGCGCCGCCGCTCCGATCGCGCCGCTGGGCTATTCGCCGGTGATGTGGCTCGTGCTGGCGGGCTCAATCCTGATCGCGCTGTTCATCCGATGGGAGTCCCGTGTGATGCACACGGGTGGGGAGCCGCTCCTCGACCTGTCGCTTTTGCGAATCCCGACACTGCGTGCTGGCCTCTCGATGCTCGCAGTCCAGCAGTTCGTCGTAGCCGGTACCTTCTTCGTACTGCCGCTCTATCTGCAGACCGTGCTCGGCCTCGACGCGCTCGACACGGGGATGAAGCTCCTGCCGCTCTCGGCGTGCCTGCTGGTCTTCGCGCTTGGGGGCTCGGCGCTCACCTCGCGTTTCGGGGCGCGCGCCATCGCCAGAATCGGCATCATCGCCATCCTCGCTTCAGAGCTGACGCTGCAGATCAGCCTCGACCCCAACCTTAGGTCGCTCACGTTCGCGCTGGCGCTGGGGCTGTTGGGCAGTGGCCTCGGAATGCTCGCGTCGCAGCTTGGCAACGTCAACCTCTCCTCGGTACCGGTCGAACGAGGCGCCGAGGTTGGTGGGTTGCAGGGTACCGTCCAGAACATGGGGGCGTCACTTGGCACCGCGCTCGTGGGGGCGATGCTCATCTCAACGCTTGGAACTGGCTTCGTGACGACGGTGCGCAACAACCCAGCCCTGCCGCCTGCGGTGCTACAGGCCGTGTCCAAAGCCAAGGCTGGAGGGCTCGACTTCGTCAGCAGCGAGGTGGTTGAAAAGACGGCCACCGACAAGGGTCTACGCGCGGCCGATGTCAGCTCACTCGTCCAGGACTACCAGTCGGCGCAGATCAACGCGCTCAAGCTCTCCGTCGGCTTGCTGGCGATCTTTGCCCTGCTCGGCCTGTGGTTCGTGAAGGACCTGCCGGGTAAGCCAGAGTAGAGGGGCTAGGCTCCCGCTGGGTCTGGCCCGGCGGCTTCCACCTCCGCCGTCGCGTGCTCGGCATACTGCGCGAAGTTGTCGTTGAACATCGTCGCGAGTTTGCGTGCCGTCGCATCGTAGGCGTCCTTGTCGGCCCACCCCGCACGCGGATCGAGCACGTTGCCAGGCGCGCAACGGCACTCGTGCGGCACCAGCACCTTGAAGATCGGGTGCGGGGTGAAGCCGGAGCGTGCCAGTGACCCGTCCAGCGCAGCGCCGATAAGCCCTCGCGTCAGCTCGATGCTCATCCGGTGCCCGACGCCATAGGCGCCGCCGGTCCAGCCTGTGTTGACCAGCCAGCAGTCCGCCTCATGCCAGCTGAGCCGTTCGGCAAGCATGTTCGAGTAGCGAGTCGGGTGCAGGGGCATGAATGCGGCTCCGAAGCAGGTTGAGAACGTGGGCCTGGGCTCGTCAACACCCACCTCAGTGCCGGCGACCTTGCTCGTGAAGCCCGAGAGGAAGTGATAGTTCGCCATCTCGGGCGTCAGACGCGAGATAGGGGGCAGCACCCCGAACGCGTCGTACGTCAGGAAGAAGACGTTGCGCGGATGGTCGCCTACGCCACCTAGCACGGCGTTGGGGATGTGGCTGATCGGATACGTGGCCCGGGTGTTCTCGGTTAGGAAGTCTGAGTCGTAGTCGATGGCACGCGTCTGCGGATTGACGATCACGTTCTCCAAGATCGAGCCGAACTTGATGGCGTTGTAGATCTGCGGCTCGGACTCCTGCGACAGCCGAATCGTCTTGGCGTAGCAGCCGCCCTCGAAGTTAAAGACGCTGTGGTCGCTCCATCCGTGCTCATCGTCGCCGATAAGCCGCCGAGCAGGGTCGGCCGACAGCGTCGTCTTCCCCGTGCCCGACAACCCAAAGAACAGCGCCACGTCGCCCGAGTCACCCACGTTCGCCGAGCAGTGCATCGGCAGCACGTTTCGCTGCGGTAGCAGGTAGTTCATCACAGAGAAGATGGCCTTCTTCATCTCGCCGCCGTACATGCTGCCCAGGATCAGCACGACCTTACGGGTGAAGCTCACCCCAATGAAGACGGAGCTGCGCGTGCCGTCGAAGTCGGCACTCGCGCGAAGCGCCCCACAGTTGATGACTGTGAAGCCCGGAGCGAAGTCCTCAAGCTCAATAGGCGTGGGCCGCACGAACAGCGTGTCGGCGAACAGTGCATGCCACGTTGCGTCGGCCACCACCCGAATCGGCAGCCGATACGTCCGCTCGGCGCCGGCAAAACCGTCGAAGACGTAAAGGTCGCGGTCGTGGAGGTAACCACGCGCCTTGTCGAGCAGCCGGTCGAACAAGGCTGGCTGACATGGCTGGTTGATCTCGCCCCAGCATATCTGCTCGGCGGTGGGGCCGTCCTCTACGATGAAGCGGTCCTTGGGTGATCGGCCTGAGGGCTCGCCGGTCTTGACGACCAGCGCGCCGTTGGCAGCCAGGATGCCCTCTCCCCGGGCAAGCGCGCGAGCGATCAACTCGGCTGGCGGGAGGTTACGGTGCACCGCACCGCTTCCAGACAGCCCGAGCTCGGCAAGCTGATCCCGCATGACCTCGTCGACGAACGAGTCACTTCCCATGACGGCTGCCTCTCATCGTCACGCGCCCTTTGCGGCGGCGCGCAAGCTGGATATCGTTCAGTGAGTACCCACAACGGGGCAGGGGCTAAGACGTGGCCGTGCGACGACCGAACCGCGAGTGCAGCCGCTCAGCGGGCCATAGGCACTCTGCGGACGCAAGTCGCGGGGCTCACCGGTTCGCAGCACGGCTTGGCGCCGAGAGCGTGAGCCTGTGGAACCCCGCGCTGGTAGTGCGCACGGCAGCGCCCCTCAGGGCGACTACTCGATCATCCCCCCGTGGCGACGCATCCGGGTTACCGACTCGATCGTCACCGCCGCGATCAGGACGCCCCCAGTGACGATGTACTTCACCGACGAAGCAAGGGAGAGTAGGTCCATGCCGTTAGCGATTGACCCGATAACCAACGCGCCGAGAAGTGCCGACCACACGGATCCGCGTCCACCGAACAGGCTCGTGCCGGCGATGACGGGGCCAGCGATCGCCATGAGCAGAAGGTCGCTGCCACCGGAGGACTGGTTGACGGCCATCAGACGGGATGCGGCCAAGATGCCACCGGCCGCAGCGAGCGTGGAGCCCAAGACGAACACGAGCATCCGAACGTGCTCGATCTTGATTCCGCCACGTCGAGCGGCCTCAGCGTTGCCGCCCACGGCGAACATGTGGCGCCCGAAACGAGTGCGCTCGGTGAGGTAAGCGAACGCGAGCGCAAGAGCGAAGACGATGCAGACGACAAGGGGAAGTCCGCGGTCCTCATTAAAGATGAAGACCATCGCGATAATCGCGGCCGCGATAGCAACCACAGTGAAGACGAGACCCCCGAGCGAGCCTACCTTCAGCCCAGCCTTGCTCCTCCTGGAACGCCCAAACAGCGCGGCGGCCAGAATCAGCACGATTGCGACGCTCGCGACCGCCCACCCGATGAGTGGGGGGAAGAACGTGCTCGTCAGAGCGGTCACGAAGTTGTCGCTGAGGTTCAGCGTTCCCGTGTCACCGAGTACGTAGAGGAGCAGCCCCACCAGTGTGAGCGAGACTGCGAGCGTGACCACGAACGATGGAATCTTGAAACGCGTGACCATGAACCCGTTGAATAGTCCGATGAGTGCTCCGGTGGCCAGTGCCACGAGCACAGCGAGCACGGGTTGCACGCCGTGCAGCACCATAAGGACAACCATCACTGCCGCGCAGAAACCACTGGCGGCACCGACTGACAGATCTATCTCGCCGAGCAGCAAGATCAGCACGACGCCGATGGAGATTGTAGCGACGGCCGCCTGCTGGAGCATCAGGTTGGTGAGGTTCCCGGGGCTTAAGAAACGCGAGTTCTGCGACTGGAAGAACGTCCAGATCGCTCCCACCATGAGCAGAACGAGGAGGGTGCCCGCCTCACCTGCCGCGAGCTTGCGACCCAACCCCTTGAACATGTCGCCCATGCCGCGAATCGAAGCGGGGCTTTCTTGTTGGGCGCTCATACGCCCTCCTTGGCCGCGTTTGCCTGGAGTCCGAACTCGGCGCCCGTGATCGCGGCGACGACGTCCTCGCGGCTCACGCCGCGCACGTCAAACGTCGCGGCTCGGCGTCCCAGTCGCAGGACGATTATTCGGTCGGCCACCGCGAAGACGTTCTCGAGGTTGTGACTGATCACGACGACCCCAAGCCCGCGCTTGCGAAGAGTGCCGATAAGGTTCAGAACCTGCTCCGTCTGTGAGACGCCCAGAGCGGCCGTCGGCTCGTCGAGCAGGACCACCTTCGGGTCGCCCAAAAGCGACCGCGCGATGGCGACCGCCTGTCGCTGTCCACCAGAGAGCGAGCCGACACGGACTCGGACGTCCTTGATGGTCGTGACGGCAAGGGAGTCGAGGAGCTCTAGGGAGCGCCGCTCCATGCCGGTCTCGTCGAGGAAGTAGCCGAGACGCCCGAAGCCCTTGGTGAACAGCTCGTGTCCCAAGTACAGGTTCGCGACCACGTCGAGGTTGTCGCAGAGGGCGAGGTCCTGATAGACGGTCGCGATGCCAAGCCTCGTGGCGTCCTGCGGGCTTGAGATCTTCATCGGCACGCCATTGAAGTAGAACGTGCCCTCGTCGCACAGCTGCACGCCAGCAATCGCCTTGACGAGCGTCGACTTCCCAGCTCCGTTGTCGCCGACAAGCGCAACCACCTCTCCGGCGTCGACTTCGAAGTCGACGCCGGAGAGGGCTTGGTTGGCGCCGAACGCCTTGCTCACGCCTTTCAGCGAGAGCAAGTACGTCCGGACGCCGCTCGCGCCTATCGATTCGGTTGCAGTCGTCACTTGATGCCGAGCGCCGCACCAGCTGCCTGAAGCGCTGGCGTGTTCAGTATCTGCGCAGGTGTCCAGAACTTGTCGGCCACTACTGTGCTCTCGATGTTGTCCTTGTTCACCGCAATCGGGACCAACAGGACTGAAGGAACGTCCTTGGTGCCGTTGTTCACGTTGGTCATGGTGATGTCAGAGGGCACCGGCTGTTTGTTCGCGAGTGCCACTGCCACGACTGCGGCAGAACTGGCCTCTTGGCTGATCGCCTTGTAGATGGTCATGTACTGCTCGCCGAGAATGATGCGCTGAATGCCCGCGAGCTCGGCATCTTGGCCGGTCGTCGGCTTGGTCTTGGGGTCGATGCCGGCAGCCTTCATGGCGGCAATGGCGCCGCCCGCGGTGCCGTCGTTGGCGGCATAGACGCCATCGAACCCGTTCTTGCCGACCTTGGTGATTGCCTGGTCCATCTCGGTCTGAGCCTGGTCCGGGCTCCAGTCAGGAGTGTCGTACTCGGCGACGATGTCTACTTGACCGTCGAGCACGCTGTGAGCGCCCTTCTTGAAGAGCGTGGCGTTGTTGTCGGTCGGCGAGCCATTGATCATGACGATCTTGGGCTTGCCACTGGTAACCGTGGCCTTGAGCTTGTCGAGCAGGGCCTGGGCCTGCAGCTTGCCGACCTGTTCGTTGTCGAAGGACACGTAGTTGTCGATCGGAGCGCCGTTGATCAGGCGGTCATAGGCAACAACCGGCACGCCCTTGGCGGCGGCCTTCTGCACGATCGACGCGGCTGAAGTTGAGTCGACGGCGTCCAGAACGAGGACGTTTGCGCCGTTGGTCAGCGCCGCATCCGCCTGAGACTGCTGCTGCGCCGGATCCTGGTTGGCGTTGCTGTAGATGATCTCGGCGTTGGGTGCAATCTCCTTGACCTTCGCCTCGAAGAGCGGCTTGTCCTGAGTCTCGTAGCGAGCCGTCTTGGTCTCAGGTAGCAGCAGAGCGATCTTGACTGGGCCGGCTCCGGTGCTCGTGCTGCTGGTCGACGTACTTGCGCCACCACCCGATGCACAGCCGGCGAGGACAAGCAACATGCCCACGACGAGCAGCAGTGCACAGAGCCTTACGAGTGACTTCTTACCGTGCATGATTGCCTCCCATCACAACAGGAATCTCGACCTGCTCCCAATGAGATCTCGCAGGCCCCGCTGGGATGATTCCCATGAAGTGCCATTTCCAGTTAACAACTGTCAACGACACGCCTGCCTCACTCCGAGCGCGTCACTTGAGGGCGGGGTGGTCGGCTGGTGGGTGCGCGTCGCGTTGCGACTCGACGTGGGGGTGCGCGCGTGAAGGTCCGCGCGCGAGAGAGGGCGTGCGAGCTCGGGTGGGGCAGCGCTCTACGGAGCCACCGCTCGCAGCTCGACCCAGTCTGCAGCCGTCGTCCGAGGATACGAGTACAGGCTCGCGCCGATACAACCCGCCGCTCGCTGAGCACTGACGAAGGAACGCACCTGCGCAGCGGAGGAGTTGTCTGAAAGTCCGCCGATTAGGTGGACGGGAACCGACGCACAGCCGGGTTGGGCTCTGATGATCCCGACGTTGTTGTGTGCATCGGCGTAGGCCGCCGAGGCGGTGCTGCCGTGGTAGGTGTAGTAGCCCATCGGCAAGAGAACGTCGTAGGTTCGTGCGACCGACGAGTACGGGAAGTCGTTCCAGTAGCCCGCCTTCTTCGCCAGCCCTACAGGCGATGGAATGATCCCGCCCAGCGGGTAGGACGCGCCGACCATGCCGCGAATGCGCTGCGACAACGCGTTCATCAGGCGGTTTCGCGTGCTTTCTGACTTGATGGCGCTCGACTCGATGTCGAGCGCAAACGAGTCGAACCTCTGGCCGTCGGGCGTGGTGAAGTTAATTGCCTGGGAGACGCGGTAGAAGTCAGTCGCGGGCTTCGTCAGGTCGGGAAGGTACCAAGCCACGACCTTCATATGGTGCGAGTGCGCCGTCTGGATGAATGCCGTTAGGGCTGCAGTGTCCTTCAGCGCGAAGTTCGACCGAGAGTTCGACGTCTCCAAGTACAGCGTCCGGACACCGTGAGCCGCCATGTCGGCGACAGCCGCTCCGGGATTGCTCCATGTCGAGTCGTAGAGGTCGACCCAGGTACCCAGACCCCGATACGCATCCAACGAGGGAGCAGCAGTGGTGACAGGCGCTGGTGCGGGGGTCGCGGCAACCGAAACCGTAGCGGGCCTGGCGACGGTTGTGCTGGCCAGCTGCGAGGCGGGGGACGACGAGGCACTCATCGATGTGGTGGTCTCCAACTGTGGTGGCGACGAGAGCTTCGCGGCGCTATCCATGGCCAGCGGCTGTCGACCGGCGCCGCTGGCGCTTGCGCTTGTTGCCATGACGATGAAGGGCAGCGCTATCAGCAGCGCGCCCACAACAACGAGCGTGAGCGCGATTCCAAGCCAAAGACGCTTGCGTTCGAAACGCATATCCACTGAGCCTTCTACCTCCGGATCATGGCTATCCGTGTTTGCGATTGCCTTGCCAAACAGCCCCAAGACCCGCAGACAATTGTCGTCGAAACTACTTCGTCTCCTATCGCCGCGTGCTTTGGCTGCTGGCGCTCCTACAACCAATGCCCGCAGCACGCGATCTTCACCAAGAAGTTCCGCAGCGGCCCGTACTATCCACGACCGCCATCTCACGTGCGCGACATGCTCGGCGGCTGACGCGGAGCTTATGGACCATCAGCGGCGCAGGCATCAGCCCGCGTCCGGCCCCATCCAGCGCTTGTGGAAGAACCGCATCATCCGCTGCGCGCCAACCAACTGGCGCGCCCGCGAAATCGGCCGCGCATAAGCTGCCACCGGATAGCGCAGATGATCACTGTCGTCGGCGATGGCAGTCGCAATCTCCTCGGCGCACACTTCTGGCGTCGAGCGGTCGGTGATGCCGGCCTCAAAGCGGAGCATGGCCCGCAGGAACGGCCGGTACGCTGCGCTTGCGCTCAGGGCTTCGTCGGGCGCATCTGCGCGTTCGCCGGGAAGAGCCTTGTTCCAGATGGCGGTTTGGACGTAGCCAGGCTCGATTGCTTTGACTCGGATACCGAACGGCTTCAGTTCATGCCACAGCCCCTCTGAGATCCCCTCAAACGCCCACTTGGTGGAGTTGTACGCGCCGAAGAACGGAAACGTCATGGTCCCTCCGAGCGATGTTACGTTTGCAACGACGCCGCTGCGGCGCTCGCGCATCACAGGAAGCAAGGCACGAATCAGTTCGACCTGGCCGAAGAAGTTGACTTGAAAGATGCGAGTCAGCTCCTCGGCGGTCACGTCCTCGATCGCGCCGAACTGCACGACTCCGGCGTTACTCAGCAGCACGTCGGGGCATCCAAACGAAACCATCACTCGCTGCGCCACTGCCGCCGCGTTGCCTGGAACCGCCAGATCCAACGACTCGACTACAACGCGGTCGTCTAGCGCTTCCGGCGGCCTGGACGCGTCGCGAACCGTGCCCACAACGCACCAGTCACGAGCGGCATAGAGGTTCGCGCATGCCCTGCCGATTCCGCTGGAGACGCCTGTTATCAGAATGCTCGGCACGCTTGAGTCCTGTCCGCTCGGTGAACTGGTCCAGTCATGGGAATCAACTAGTGCATCCTGTTCATTCCCGTCGGCGGTGCCGACGCGGCTCGACGTACATCGGAGGCAACGTGAAGATTGCGGTCATCGGCGCTGGTATCGGCGGCGTGTCGGCCGCCTGGCTGCTGTCTCCAACTCACGAGGTCGACATCTACGAGGCCCAGCCGCGACTCGGCGGGCACACGTGCACCATCGACGTCGACTGTGGCGCCGGCCCGTTCCCCGTCGACACCGGCTTCCAGGTGTTCAACCGCCGCACGTATCCCAACCTCACACGCTTCTTCGAGCGTCTCGGCATCGAGGCCACCGACGCCGACATGTCCTTCTCCGTGCAGGTTCGCGACGCTGGTATCGAGTGGAGCGGCACGAGCCTCGACAGCGTGTTCGCACAGCGCAAGAACCTCGCAAACCCCAAGTTCCTTCGCATGCTCAGCGACGTCTTGCGGCTTTCGCGTGACGCCGACAGACTGATGGCCGACCCGACGGTCGCCGAGCTGACCCTCGGCCAGCTCATGACGCGTGAAGGCTACAGCGACGCGTTCACCGACTGGTACCTCATTCCGATGGGCGACGCGATCTGGTCGACGCCGCCGGGCGACATGCTGGACTACCCTGCGCTGACGTTCCTGCACTTCTGTGACAACCACGGCCTGCTCCACATCATGGGCAAACCGATGTGGCTCTCGGTCCGCGGCGGGGCGAAGCGCTACGTGGAGGCGGCGCTGAGCACGATCTCCGGCGAGGTGTTTGACGCCGAGCCGGTCGAGCACATTCGTCGCACCGCTACCGGCGTAACCGTGCACACCTCGGCTCGCACACTCGACTACGACGCGGTGGTGTTCGCGACGCATCCACCGCAGACGCGCGGCATTCTCGGCGAGGAGATGACTGCGACAGAGCGCGAGGTGCTCGGCGCGTTCGACTACTGGGACAACGACGTCGTCATCCACACCGACGAGTCGTTCATGCCGCACAACCGGCGCGCGTGGGCCTCTTGGAACTGGTTCACCGAGTCCAGCGAGATGGACAAGGCCGCGCTCGTCCTGACGTATCTGTTCAACACGCTTCAGGAGCTACCGGAGGGCACGCCGAGCGTCATGGAGACGCTCAACATCGACCGCGAGCCCGCCGAGGGGAGCGTTCTTGCCCGGCTCTCCTTCCAGCACCCGATGTACTCGCAGGCTGCAGTGGCGGCGCAAGCTCGGCTGCCCGAGATCCAGGGCGTCGACCGCATCTGGTACGCGGGCGCCTGGACGCGTTTCGGCTTCCACGAGGACGGACTGCTTTCGGCCGTTCGCGTCGCCGAGGCGCTCGGCGCGGTGCTCCCGTGGGGCGAGGAGCTCGACGCAAGCCGCACGCGTGTGCGGGCCGGCGCTCCCGAAGCGATGCTCGGGCAGACCCGCAAGCTACTGCCCAGCGAGCTGCCGCCGGTCGCGATCGACGAGCCCGCACCCCCGCGCGGAGCCGCACCCGTTCTCGAGCCCGAGACCGAGCCTCGGCTGTGAGAAGCCGCCTGTACACCGGCTGGGTCGCCCACGAACGCGTGCTCCCCGCGCACAATGCGTTTCGCTACCCGGTCTACTACTTGGCGCTCGACCTGGGCGAGCTGGGGCAACTCGACGCGACGCTCTTGCGGCTGTCGTACAACCACGCGGGGGCCATCTCGTTTTGGGACGTCGATCACGGCCCTCGCGATGGCACGCCCCTGCGAAGGTGGATTGACGCGCTGCTCGCGCAGGCGGGCATCGATCTGACCCACGGCCACGTTATGCTCGTCACGTTCCCAAGGGTGTTCGGAGCAAGGTTCTACCCAGTGTCGTTCTGGTACTGCTTCGCCGCCGACGACACGCCGCTGGCCGTGCTCGCCGAGGTTCACAACACGTTTCACGACCGGCACAACTACCTGCTCCACAACGGTGGCAAGCCCTTCGACTGGGACGCGCGCCCGACGATGACCAAGGCCTTCTACGTCTCGCCGTTCGTGCAGCGTGACGACGTCACCTACGAGTTCGCCTTCACTGAACCCGCCGAGCAGCTCTCGGTGACGATTCGCGATATGGTGGCCGGCTCGCTGATGCTCACGACATCGGTTTCGCTCACCGCCGAGGAACTCACGGACGCCTCGCTGCTGCGTGCCGTGCTTCGCCACGGGCCTATCAGCGTGGTAGCGCTACTACGAATTCACTGGCAAGCGCTGAAACTCGCGCTGAAGAGGGTACCTTTCTTCCCACACACCCCACCGCCAACCGAGGAGACCTCGATTTGAGCCAGACCCGCACAACGCGACCGTACGCCGTTCCCAACCCCTGGCATGCGGTCATCGCGGCCGTTCTGCGCGGCATACGCATCGGCGAGATCACGGTGGCGATGCCGGATGGGCGCGAGCATCGCTTCACGGGCAAGACTCCCGGTCCAAACGCCAGCATCAAGGTCAACGACGGCTCCATCGCACGCCGCATCCTCACTGGTGGAGACATCGCACTTGCCGAGGGCTACATGGACGGGCTGTGGGACACCGACGACCTGGACGCCGTGTTGGACCTGGGCCTTGCGAACCTCTCGGCAGGATGGGTCGCTGACATTCCATTCGCGTTGCGACCCATCCATCGCGCGTGGCACCGGATGCGCGACAACGACCCATGGGGCGGCTCGAAGCGAAACATCGCGTATCACTATGACCTCGGCAACGACTTCTACTCGCTGTGGCTCGACGACACGATGACGTACTCTTCGGCGCTCCTGGGCGAGGAGAGCGGAACCGTGACGGAGGAGCAACTCGAGAGCGGTCAGCGACGCAAGTGGGACAGCATCCTGGACCTCATTCAGCCCGGCAGCCGCGACAGCATTCTCGAGATCGGCTGCGGATGGGGCGGCTTCGCGATTCACGCGGCCAAGGCGGCAGGCTGCCGTGTGACTGGACTGACGCTCTCGCAGGAGCAGGCCGATTTGGCTCGGGCCCGCGTGCGCGAGGAGGGACTCGACGGGCAGGTCGACATCAGGCTGCAGGACTACCGAGAGGTCCCGGAGACCTTCAGCGGCATCGCGTCCATCGAGATGTTTGAGGCCGTAGGAGAGAAGTGGTGGCCCACGTACTTCGGGAGCGTCAAGGCGCTTCTCGAACCTGGCGGTGCGGCGGGACTGCAGGTCATCACGATCGCCGAGGAGCGCTTCGAGGACTACAAACGCGAGCCGGACTTCCTGCAGCGCCACATCTTCCCGGGTGGCATGCTGCCGAGTCCCGAGCGGTTCCGTATTGCCGCCGAGTCCGCCGAGCTGACCATGTACGACCCGCGCTTTTTCGGTCGCGACTACGCGCGGACGCTCGGCGCATGGTCCGAGCGCTTCGAGAGCGTGCTGCCGCAAATTCGCGCTCTCGGCTTCGACGAGCGCTTCGTTCGTATGTGGCGCTACTACCTCGCGTACTGCAAGGCTGGATTCGACGCAGGCAACGTCGATGTCATGCAGGTACGCCTTGAGTCGTAGCCCGCAAGCTGACCGCGTCTCCAGAACCCCGCATCCATTTCACATCTGACCCACGGGAGGTACACGGTGTCCCTCGGCAAGCTCGCAGCCCTTTGGGCGATCTGCACGGTCGTCTTCTTCGCGCTGGACTTCGCTTGGATCGCCACGGCAACCAGTCGCGTCTACAAGCCCTATCTCGGCAACTTGCTCTCCGACAGCCCCAATCTCGGTGTCGCGGCCGTCTTCTACCTGATGTTCGTGGTCGGCGTGGTCGCGCTGGCCGTAATCCCCGCTCTCCAAGAGGGGAGCGTGCTCGGAGCCCTGTGGCGCGGGGCGCTGTTGGGCCTACTCGCCTACGCGACCTACGACCTGACGAACCTGGCGACCATCCGAGACTGGCCCTGGCAGGTCTCGGCGATCGATCTGGCGTGGGGGACGAGCCTGAACGCTGTCGTCGCTGTCGCCGGTTTCTACGCCGGGCAGTGGCTGGGAATGGGGAAGTAGCAGGTTCGTCAGGTACAATTGCTCAAACACTGGCTACCAAACACGAGGAGCGCCATCATGGCCCGAGCTTCCGCCCGACACATTCTGGTCCCCAGCGCCGAGCAGGCCGAGGATCTCAAGGCGCAGATCGCAGCAGGCGCCGACTTCGCCGAGCTTGCTCGCCAGCACTCAAGCTGCCCCTCGGGTAAGAGCGGCGGAGAGTTGGGTGAGTTCGGTCCCGGCCAGATGGTCGCCGAGTTCAACAACGTGTGCTTCAACGAAGAGGTCGGCGTCGTACATGGGCCGGTCAAGACGCAGTTCGGCTACCACCTCATCGAGGTCACGAAGCGCAGCGAGTAGACGACCAGTGAAGATGAGGCCGGTCCCAGATGGGGCCGGCCTCTTGTGTCTCCCTGCAAGATGACGCGCGACGATTTGCCTACTGGGTCGTGGCCGAGTGCCCACGCGAGATATGTGCCTGAGTCGACGCGCGCCTCGTGGCGATCGGGTAGCCGTAGTCAAACGCCGCGACCAAGCTGTACGTTCCTCCACCCAGCTTGTGAGGATACGAGAACGAGTACGTGAACTTCTGCCCCGGGCGAATGAGGCTCGTCTTCTTGCTCCATGACTTCACGAGCCGTCCCGAAGGCGAGTAGATCGCGAAGCGCGCAGTGCCTTGGGTGATAGCGTTGCCGGTGCTCTGCACCGTCTGTCGCACCGTGACGCGCTTGCTGCCAGCCGACACACTCGCGTGAGTCGTCGCGTCGATTGAGCGGGCCGTGGCCGTGTTGTCGAGGCTCGAGGCCCACAAGATGCTGGCCTCGAGGTACGCACCGGCAGCTTCGCCCTGGTGAATCCCGCTGGGGGTCAGAGGAGTGTAGTTGTTCGTGTTGTAGTTCTGCAGGTAGTCGATGATCTCGAAGTAGAACTTCACGGACCGGCCGGCTGCGTACTTCGTAGCCAACGCCGCCGTGTAGGTCCCGCCGTAAAGCCGCTTGATCGACGGAGTCAGGATGTTGAAGTCGGCTATAGACTGAGAGTCGACTCCAGGCTTGATCGGCTGCGCCATCTCAATGCTGACGCCGGGGTCCCGGTGGATCGTGATGCCCGCTATCGACCCGTTCAATCCGCGAGCCTGCAGAATCGCCGAGGCACTGGCGATGATCGAGCAGTTGGGATTGGGCTTGAGCGTGAAGACCGGCGTGTAGGTGCCGTCGTTGACGAACTTCGCCTGATAGACGGAGGAGAGCGGGCCCCATTCCCACGCGTTGGACTTCATCACGTTCCACCACCACTCGTTCATGTGGTCCTTCACGCCACGACGCGGTGCGTGAGCCGGGTCGACGCGAGGCGAGCTCATCGTGGAAACGAGCCCGCCGCCGGCCGCGACGTAGCGCGCGACCGACTCAGAGGCCTTCTTGCCCAGGGCATACATCGACGGCATGACGATGACGTCGTACTGCTTCAGGTTGTCGGAGTTCAGGAGGTCCCGGTCGCCTTGGATCTCCGTGACGTCGTAGCCGCGTCCCTTCAAGTACGAGAGAACGGCTGCCTCCTTGCTCGCATGCACGTAGCGACTGGGAGTGCCACGGTAGTTCAGCCAGTCGAGAGTCGTTTGCGAGTGCACGACAGCGACTCTGATTGGCGGAGGATTGTAGCCGTCGCGAGCGATTGTGATTGGGGTAGCGAGCGCGGCTGAGGCCGTGCAGATGAACAGCGAGAACACGACACATGCCAAGAGAACTGCGGGAACACGACGCATGGCGAAACCTCCTGCGAGTGGCGGGTCACCCCACTCATCGGCCCCTCGTCTGGCGTTCTTTACACAATCGATGCTTGGACTGTGACGCCCGGCACAGGAAAGGACAGGTAGAATGGGACTGAACACAGCGCGGGTCGTGCCACCCGCTTCGTAACAGCTACTTCAACCCACCCTCCGAGGAGCGCGCATGTTCTATCGCAAGACTGTGCTTGATAACGGCGTCACGGTCATCTCCGAGCCTATGGACTCGGTTCGCTCGATCACGCTCGGCATCTGGTTCGCCGTTGGGAGCCGCGACGAGTCGGCCCCCGAGGCCGGCATGTCCCACTTCATGGAGCACATGATGTTCAAGGGCACGCCGACTCGCTCCGCGCGCACGATCTCCGAGGAGTTCGACCGCATCGGCGCGGAACTCAACGCGTTTACGAGCAAGGAGTACACGGCGTACTACAGCCGCTTCGTCGACGAGCACCTCGAGAAGGCCTTCGACATCTTGGCCGACATGGTGGTCAACGCCAATCTCGACGACCCGAGCTGCATCTCCGAGCGCGAAGTGGTAATCGAGGAGATCGCTCGGATGGAGGACACCCCCGACGATCAGATACACGAGCTGTTCAGCAACGCGCTGTGGCCCGAGCATCCCATCGGCCTGCCGATTCTCGGCTCGCGCGAGACGGTGGGCGGCTTCGACCACCTGCAGTCGGTCGCCTTCCGCAACCGCCACTACCTGACCGGCAACGCGGTTGTTGCCGCAGCCGGAAGCGTCGACCACGACGCGCTCGTCAGACTCGCCGAGGACAAGCTCGGCGCCATGGCCAACGGCCCGCGCTCAGTGCGCCCCGTCGCACACGCGGTCAGCGTCCCGCGCCTCACCGTGCTGCACAAGGACACCGAGCAGGCGCACATCTGCTACGGCGTCTCGACCATGAACGCGCATCACCCCGACCGCTTTGCTCTGTCGCTGCTCGATGCAGTGCTCGGCGGTGGAATGGCGTCTCGGCTGTTCCAGGAGATCCGCGAGAAGCGCGGGCTGGCGTACTCGGTCTACAGCTTCTCGGCGCTGTACCAGGACACCGGCGAGTTCGCCGTCTATGCAGGCACGCGCCCGAGCAACGCCGAGGAGGTCGTGGGCCTCATCCGCACTGAACTCGACCGCGTGGCCAGCGATGGAGTAACGCCCGACGAGCTCGACCGCGTTCGCCAGGCGTCGACGGGCCACCTCGTGCTCGGCATGGAGTCCACCCGCAATCGCATGACGCGCCTTGGCCGCAACGAGGTCACCGGCGGCGAGATCCTCTCGGCTGACGAGATCATGGAGCGTTACGACGCGGTGACGATGGACGACCTGCGCCGCGTCTCTGCCGAGGTCCTCTCCGCCGAGAAGGTGCTGGCCGTCATCGGCCCGTTCACGCCCGAGAAGCTCGAGCACCTCGTCAAGTAGGTTCGCGTCGCCGTCCAACCCCGAATCCCGAAGGACACAGCCATGATTCGAGTTCTCGTGTCAGGTGCCGCCGGCAAGGTAGGCAGCGAGGTCGTGCGCGCCGTTGCCGACGCATACGACATGGAGGTCGTAGCCGCGGTCGATCCGGGCATCTCCGGCTGCCTCGTGCCGACCGCAAGCGGCGAGCACGTCGAGTGCCGAGCAGATCTCGCGATGGCCATCGAGGGCACAAGACCTGACGTCATGGTCGACTTCACGCATCCCACGGTCGTCGAGGGTAACCTGCGCGTCGCGCTGGCCGCTGGTGTCGACTGCGTAGTGGGTACCACCGGCCTCTCCGAGCAAAAGCTTGCCGAGCTGGCCGCGCTTGCTCCTGCGGGCACGACGCTGTTCTTCGCGCCCAACTTTGCGATCGGCGCGGTGCTCATGATGCAGTTCGCCCAGCAGGCCGCGCGCTTCATGCCCTACGTCGAGGTCACCGAGCTGCATCACGACAAGAAGGCCGACTCCCCGTCAGGTACCGCCATCCGCACGGCTCGCATGATCGCCGCCGCCCGTGGCGAGGCGCCGAGCGTGCCGGGCCGAGAGACCGAGCTGCCGGGCATGGAGGGCGCGCGTGGTGCTGTCGTCGACGGCGTGCACGTGCACTCGGTGCGCCTGCCCGGGCTCGTCGCGCACCAGGAAGTGCTGTTCGGCGGTCAGGGTCAGACGCTAACGATCCGCCACGACTCCATCGACCGCACGAGCTTCATGCCTGGCGTGGTGCTGGCTGTGCGCGAAGTCGGCGCCCGCAGCGGGCTGATCGTGGGCCTCGAGAACCTGATGGGAGAGTAGTGTGACTGAGCGCAAGCCGATCGTCGTCATGAAGTTCGGCGGGACGTCGGTGGCGGACGCCACGGGGCGCGCCGCAATCGCCGCCCGCGTGCAGGCAGCACTCGAGCTTGGCCGCGCTGCGGTGGTCGTCGTCTCGGCGATGGGGCGCAAGGGCGCGCCGTACGCCACCGACACGCTGCTCGACCTCGTCGATGCATTTCCCGCCGAGCCGCACGAGACAGACCTGCTCGCCAGCGTGGGCGAGGTCATCTCGGCGGTCGTGGTCGCACATGAGCTGCGTGGAGCGGGTATTCCCGCAGTCGCGTTTACCGGCGCCGAGGCTGGCATCCTGACAGACGGCGTCCTGGGCGACGCCTCGATTACCGAGGTCCATCCGGGCACGCTACTGGCCGCCATCGACGAGGGCAAGGTCCCCGTCGTCGCCGGCTTTCAGGGTATCGCCGAGAACGGCTGTCTGACCACGCTGGGCCGCGGCGGCAGCGACACCACCGCATGCGCGCTAGGCGTGGCGCTCGAAGCCGAGGAGGTCGGCATCTACACCGACGTGGACGGAGTGATGACCGCCGACCCGCGAACCTGCGACGGCGCTGAAGTGCTCGAGGTCATCTCGGCAGAAGAACTGTTCCAGATGGCGCGTGCGGGTTCGCGCGTCGTGCACACGCCCGCGGCCGAGCTCGCACTCTCAAGCGGGGTCGCGATGCGCGTGCGCAACACCTTCAGCGACCACGAGGGCACGCTGGTGGCCGACATCGCCGGCTACCGGCCCACGAGTGTGGCTACCGCCGTGAGCCACACGACCGGCATCGCACGGATGCGTGTCGCGTTGGGCGCGCATGAGGGCACGCTGGGGCACATGGCGGCTCAGACCCGCGTCTACCGCGCGATGGCAGATGCTGGCGTGTCGCTGGACATGTTCACGCCAATCGGCGACGCACTGATCTTCACCGTCGCCGAGCCGGTCTTGGACCGCGCTGCCGAGGTCATCCACGGGCTTGGGCTGTTGCACCAGTCGCACCGCGGGCTGTCGAAAGTCACGCTCGTTGGTGCAGGCATGCACGGTGTGCCGGGCGTCATGGCCCGCATGTCCGAGTACCTTGTGACCGCTGGCGTCGACGTCTATCAGTCTGCCGACTCGCACACCACTATCAGCGTCCTGGTCCCCGCCGAGCAGACCGAAGTTGCCGTGCGCGCGCTGCACGATGGCTTCGCGCTGGGCGACTAGCACCCAAGATGCGCCCCGTCATTCTCTACATCACCGCGTCCTTGGACGGGTTCATCGCCGAGCCAGGCGGGGGCATGGGTTGGCTCGACGGGGCCTCGTCTGCCGACACCGACTTCGGATACGCGGAGTTCTACGCATCGATCGACACGATGCTCATGGGTAGCGCCACCTACGAGTTCCTGTTGCGCGAGGCCGACCCGTTCCCGCACGCCAACCGCGAGGTCTTCGTCTTCGTCAGCCGAGACCTTCCGCTCGCAGCAGAGAGTGTGGCCCTCGTCCGCGCCGACGCGGCCGAGTTCGTCCGCAATGTGAAGGCCCGCGAGGGCGGTACTATCTGGCTCGTCGGTGGCGGCAAACTCAACTCTTCGCTGCTCGATGCCGGGCTCATCGATGAGATCCAGCTGTTCGTGCAGCCCGTGGTACTCGGCGGGGGAGTGCCGCTCTTCGCCTCGCCTAACACGGGCGCTCGACTAACGCTCGAGACGACCCTTCAGTGGCCGCTCGGAGTCGTTGAGCTGCGGTATCGTCTCGCCGAGGCGTAGCATTAGGCTTCGCAACACCTCGGTTACGCGGGGCGCGTGCGACGACGTGTGTCAGAGCGCTGTGTCACAATGGAACCCACACAAGGCACTCGCGCACCCGCATCCAACCTGCGGGCTCTGTTGATTAGGGGACACGTCAGATGAGTACGCCGCGCTTCGGCCGCATGATCACAGCCATGGTCACGCCGTTCTCCGCCGACCTCGAGCTCGACCTTACGCGGGCTCAGGAGCTCGCTCTCAAGCTCGTGGCCGATGGCAGCGACGCGCTGGTCGTGTGCGGCACCACGGGCGAGTCGCCAACCGTGTTCTATCCGCAGAAGATCGAGCTCTTCAAGGCAGTCATCGAGGCTGTGGGCGGCAAGGTGCCGATCATCGCTAACGCTGGCGACAACTGCACGGCCGACTCGGTCGACTTCGCCCGTGAGGTCGAGAAGCTCGGGGTCGACGGGATCATGGCCGTCGTCCCGTACTACAACAAGCCGCCACAGGAGGGTCTGTACCGCCACTTCCGCACGATTGCGGAGTCGGTCGATCTGCCGGTCGTTCTGTACAACATCCCCGGTCGCAGCGTTATCAACATGACCGCCGAGACCACCCTGCGCCTCGCGCACGACGTCGAGAACATCGTGGCGGTCAAAGAAGCCAGCGGCAACTTCAGCCAGATCGGCGAGATTGCGCACGGAGCGCCGGATGGCTTTGAGGTCCTCTCGGGCAACGACGAGGACACACTCCCGCTCATGGCGCTGGGCGGAACCGGCGTGATCTCAGTGATCAGCCACATCGCCGGGCCGCGCTTCAAGGAGATGGTCATGGCTCAGGCCGCAGGTGACCATACAAAGGCACTGAGAATCCACCTCGAGTTGCTGCCGCTCATGAAGACGCTCTTCATGACGAGCAACCCGATCATGGTCAAGAAGGGTCTTGAGCTCCAAGGCTTCCCGGTGGGAGGCCTCAGGCTGCCCCTAATCGACGCTGACGAAGCTCAGACTGCGGAGTTGGCACGAGTCATGCGCCATACAGGGCTACTGGACTAACGACTGCTTCGGGCGGCGGCAACGCCGCCCGTTTGATATCTGGAGCACGACCGACTCCGCCGCCCGACAAGGGTGACGGTTAGCACGTACAGAATGCGGCGCACGTTTGAGCCGCGCGTTTGGCCGCATTCCCGCGGCCGAGAGGAGATTCGCCGAATACCTATGACCCAGAAACCAGAACGTCTTCGCGTCATCCCGCTTGGTGGGCTCGACGAGATCGGTAAGAACATGACCGTGTTCGAGTACGGCAACGACATGATCTTGGTCGATGCCGGCATCATGTTCCCCGACGACGATCACCCCGGTGTGGACTTGATCCTGCCCGACTTCTCCTACGTCACCAAGCGCAAGGACAAGCTGCGGGCCATCATCATCACGCACGGTCACGAGGACCACACCGGAGCGCTCCCGTACCTACTCAAGGACCTCGATAGGCAGATCCCGGTCCTAGGCACCAAGCTCACCTTGGGCTTGATCCAGGGCAAGCTTGAGGAGCACAAGCTCAAGAAGACCAAGCTGCGCGAGGTCAAGGCGGGCAGCCACGTCTCGCTCGGCCCCTTCGGTTGCGACTTCTTCGCCGTCAACCACTCAATCCCAGACGCGGTCGGCATCTTCATTCGCACCCCCGTGGCCAACGTCGTCCACACGGGCGACTTCAAGCTCGACCAGACCCCGATAGACGGTCGCATGACCGACTACGGCGCGCTGTGTAAGTTCGGCAAGGTGGGCGTCGACCTCCTGATGTCAGACTCCACCAACGCCGAGACCCCCGGCATCACAGCCTCCGAGGCCTCGGTGGGCGACGCTTTGCGCGACATCATCGGCAAGGCCGAGCAGCGCGTTATCGTGGCGTCGTTCTCGAGCCACATCCACCGCATCCAGCAGGTCTGCGATGCCGCAGTCGACGCTGGACGCAAGATCGTCGTCACCGGGCGCTCCATGATTACCAACACCAAGATCGCCCGCGAACTTGGCTACCTCGTCATCGCCGACGAGAACATCGTCGACGCCTACGACGCGCACGGACTGCCGCCCGAGAAGGTCGTGGTCATGTGCACCGGTAGCCAAGGCGAGCCTCTTTCGGCCCTCGCGCGTATGGCCAACGGCGACCACAAGACCGTCTCAGTCGAGCGCGGCGACACCGTGATTATCTCGGCGACACCGGTACCCGGCAACGAGAAAGCCGTCAGCCGCGTCATCAACCGGCTTGCCAAGGCGGGCGCGATTCTCAAGCACAAGAGCAACGCTAAGGTCCACGTCTCGGGTCACGCGGGTTCTGAAGAGCTCAAGCTCATGTTGAACCTCGTGCAGCCGACGTTCTTCATGCCTATCCATGGCGAGACGCGCCACCTGACTGCCCACGCTCGCCTCGCCGAATCAGTCGGCATGTATACCGAGGACATCTTCGTACTGGACAACGGCGACTGCCTCGAGCTCGGGCCCAATGGAGCCCTGGTCAGCGAGCGCGTCGAGCATGGCGTCGTGTACGTGGACGGCCTTGGGGTGGGCGATGTCGGCAACGTGGTCCTTCGCGACCGCCAGCTGCTTGCGCAGGACGGAATCGCCACGGTCGTGATCACAATCGACGGCCAGACCGGCAAGGTGATCGGCGAGCCGGAACTCGTTACGCGCGGCATCGTTTTCGGTGCCGAGGGCGACGCCCTGATGGCCGAGGCCCGCGCACGAGTGGCCAAGACGCTCGCGAAGACTGCCAAGGAAGGCGCCACCGATCAAGCTGTTATCAAGAATGCGGTTCGAGAGTCGCTTTCGCAGCTCCTGTGGGAGAAGATTCGCCGTCGTCCGATGATCATTCCAGTCGTCATGGAGGTCTAGCCAGTGACCCATGTTTGGGCCGTTGTTCTCGGCTGCGTTCAAGGCCTCGCCGAGTTCCTTCCAATCTCGTCGACCGCACACCTCAAACTCGTTCCGTGGCTCTTCCAAGTTCGCGACCCCATGCTGTCCAGCGCGGCGTTCGATATCGCGCTGCACGCCGGTAGTCTGGTCGCAATCCTGGCGGCGCTGTGGCGCGACTGGCTCGACATGTTTGTGGCAGCCTTTGGCGGCAAAGTCCCCGAGAGTCGTTCCGCTCTGGCCAGCGACTCACTGAAGCACCCAACGTTCGCGCGCAAGTTCATCGGGTTCTTGTTGCTGACCTCGATTCCGGGTGGAATCTTCGGCGTGCTGCTTGAGTCCAAGCTCGAGTACCTGTCCACTCCGGATGTCGCAGGTCACGTGGCCAGCGGACTCGACGCTGCGACCTTCCACTACGCGCCGCTTCTGCTCGGAGTGTGCCTCGTCGTCTTCGGTGTCGTCCTGTGGGCCGCAGACCGGTTCGTGAAGCGAGCGGACCCGCTCGAGTCGATGAACTGGTGGAAGGCGCTCCTGATCGGCTTTGCTCAGGCGGCTGCGCTGATTCCCGGCGTCTCGCGCTCCGGCTCGACCATGACGGCGGGTCGCCTGCTCGGTATCGAGCGCGAGAGCGTAGCGCGCTACTCGTTCATGGCGGCGGCTCCCATCATCGCGGGTGCAGCCATCTTCGGTCTGCGCGACGTACCTCTGGCGCAGTTGCTCTCCGTGGACTGGGTGCTCGGCTTTGTCGCCGCGGCCGTGTCGTCGGTCCTGGTCATGCGGTGGATGCTCGCGTACGTGAAGAACCACTCGTTTGCGGTGTTCATGTGGTACCGCATCGCCTTCGGTGTGCTGGTGATCGGCGTATTCTTCCTGCGCGGATAGGCCACCGAGGTCGACGAAACTCTATACTTGATTCCGCTAGGGATTCTCGTGACCGTCTCATTGCAGCCTGATTCGTAGTAGTAGGAGTCCGTGAATGCCGTCATCCGGCGCGCAATCGAAGACCGGCAAGCGCAGCGCACCAGCGCGTAGCGGCTCACGCAGCGCAACTCGAAGAACCACCAGCAAGCCCGGGATGCTTGACGACCGCTCCAAGCGCGAGATCGTCGGGGTGGCCTTGGCGCTGATCGGCGTGGCGCTGCTCATATCCGTACTGAGCCGCCATACCGGCGTCGTGACCGACGCTGGCGCGCTTGGACTCAAGCTTGCCTTCGGAGTGGGCGCCTACTTGATTCCCGTCTTCCTCGTCCTCTGGGGCGTCAGCTTCTTCGTGCGCGCCGAGATCCACGAGATTCGAACGGGTATCGGCCTCGGGGTGATCGCATTGGCGGTCATCTCTATCGCTGCGCTCATGAGCCCCAGCAGGCACCTGTTCGAGGCAGCGGTGCTCTCCGCTCACGGCGGCTACGTCGGTGCCGGGGTGGCTTGGGCGCTCATTTCGACCACGGGCGCGACTATCGGCTATGTGCTCTTGAGCGGGCTGGTCATCGTGGGGCTTATCATCACTGGGCTCTCAATCACGAGCCTCGTCGAGTGGGTCCGCGATGTCTTCGAGCGCGAGCCCGAGGCGCCCCGCGAGTCACGCTCGCGTCAGCGCGCGCCGCGCACCGTCCCGCTCGTCGGCGACGGCGCTGCCGAGACCGCGGTCGAGGCAGCGGCAGCTGATCTGGGTGTGAGACGCCGCAAGGCTGGCGACGGCCCGGATCCGGAGGCCGCGCGCAAGACCGTCCCCACGCCGCGCACTGTCTCGCCGCGGGCGATGGAGGGCTTCGTCTTGCCGCCGCTGACCATGCTGCATCAGACGCCCGCCGAGAGCGCGAGCAAGCACAAGGCGTCCGACGGCGAGCAGCGCGTCACCGCGACCGCAATCGCCGAGACACTTGCGACCTTCGACATCCCAGCACGCGTGGTCGACTTCGTTGCAGGTCCGACGGTCACCCTCTTCGAGGTCGAGATCGCCAAGGGCGTGCGCCTGTCGCGGGTCACGGCACTCGCCGATGACCTCGCTCTGGCACTCGCGGCCTCGACGGTGCGCATTCTGGCGCCGATCCCCGGCAAATCACTGGTCGGAATCGAAGTACCCAACCAGCGCCGCTCGTCGGTCACGCTCGGCGACGTGCTCGCGCCTGCGGGCGAGGGCGGACCGCTTCTGCTCGGCATCGGCAAGGATGTCGCGGGTGCTCCGGTGCTTGCCGATCTCGCATTGATGCCGCACCTGCTGATCGGCGGTACGACGGGCTCGGGCAAGTCGGTTGCCATCAACGCCATGCTGATGTCGATCCTGCTGCGCACGACGCCCGCCGAGGTGCGCATGATCTTGATCGACCCCAAGCGTGTTGAGTTGGGGCTCTACAACAACGTGCCACACCTCTACGTGCCGGTCGTCACCGAACCCAAGGAAGCCGCAAGCGCCTTGGCCTGGTCGGTCTCTGAGATGGAGCGTCGGCTCAAGGTGCTGCAGGTTGCCGGCGTGCGCAATATTGGGGCTTACAACGCGCAGGTCCAGGACGGCAAGGGTCCCGAGGGCGCCGTCGAACTGCCGTACCTGGTGATCGTCATCGACGAGTTGGCCGACCTGATGATGGTCGCCGCCAAAGAGGTTGAGGACTCGATCGTGCGCATCGCGCAACTTGCGCGGGCCGCCGGCATCCACCTCATCGTCGCGACGCAGCGCCCCGAGGCCAACGTCGTAACCGGCATCATCAAGGCCAACATCACCAACCGCATCGCCTTCAACGTGGCGAGTGCCATCGACAGCCGCGTCATCCTCGATCAGCCCGGCGCCGAGAAGCTCGTGGGCCTGGGTGACATGCTGTTCTCCACGCCGGCGTGGGCCAAGCCCAAGCGCATCCAAGGCTGCTACGTCGCCGAGAGCGAGATCGAGGAAGTGGTCGAGCACCTCAAGAAGCAGGGCGCACCCGACTACCACGAAGAGATCTTGCACCTGCGCGTCTCGTCGGTAGGCGGTGGCGTGGACTCGGGCGAAGACGACGACCCGCTCATCTGGGAGGCAGCCGATATCACGGTGACCAGCGGTCTTGGGTCGACGTCGATGCTGCAGCGCCGCCTCAAGGTGGGCTACGCGCGCGCAGGTCGCATCATGGACATGCTCGAAGCCAAGGGCATCGTTGGCCCGCCGGATGGCAGCAAGCCCCGCGAGGTTCTGGTCGACATCGAAGAACTCGAATCAATCCGCGCCTTTGATCGCGAAGACCGCGAGAACGGGGGCCAGCAGTAATGGGCCAGCTCGGCGATACGCTCCGTGATCGGCGAATCTCCCTCGGTATCTCGCTCGAGACGGCCGAGAACGACACGAAGATCCGCGCGCGCTTGCTCGAGGCACTGGAGGCGGGGGAGTACGACAAGCTTCCGAATCCTGGCTACGTGCGCGGCTACGTCTCGAGCTACTCGCGCTACCTCGAACTCGACCCGATCCCGCTCCTCGCGATGTATCGCGCCGAGACGGGCTCTGGACGATTCCACGACATCAACGTGCCCGAGCAGACGGTCGCGGCCCGAAACGAACAGCACGCCGTGCCCTGGCGAGTCGGCGTCATCGCATTCCTGATCGTGGCGGTACTGGTCGCGGGCAGCTGGGTGGTCTACAGAGCGCTCAAGGGCCCGTCCAAGCCACCACCCATCCCAGCAACCACCTCGGCGTCCACCGGCGTTACGCAGACCGCGGGCGTCTCCCAGCCGTTCACCGTCAAAGTGACGGTCTCATCAAATGGGGCATCGACCCTCAAGGCGACCGTCGATGGTGGCTCGGCGTTTAACGGCACGTTGACCGGCGGACAGAGCCAGACCTTCCAGGTCTCGCAGAACGTACAGCTCAAGATCGGCAAGCCGTCGCAGGTCACCGTGACGCGCGACGGCAAGAAGGTCGCGATCCCCGGTGCGGCGAACTCGTCGCTCACGATCACGGCGACCCAACCCTAAGCCCCAAGAACCCCCGTGTTCGACACCCAAGCAGAGGAGGGCCAGATGGCCAAGGACAACAGCTTCGACGTGGTCTCCGAAGTCGACCTGCAAGAGGTCGACAACGCCTATCAGCAGACACTCAAAGAGCTGGTCAACCGCTACGACCTGAAGGATTCGGGCGCCAAGATCGAGTTCTCGAAGGCCGACAAGAACTTCACCCTGCACGCGCCGAGTGACTTCGTCGCGAGCCAGGTCATCGACGTGCTCAATACCAAGCTGGTGCGCCGCAACATCGACCTGAAGGCGATCGAGTGGGGCAAGTCCGAGATGGCCAGCGGCGGCACGGTGCGCATCATCGGCAACATCGTCATGGGCATCGAGATCGAGCTGGCGCGCAAGATCAACAAGGATATTCGCGACCAGAAGTTCAAGTGCAAGGTCCAGATTGAGGGCGACAAGCTGCGCGTGTCCGCTCCCGTGCGCGACGTGCTGCAGGAGGTCATCGCCTTCCTCAAGAAGCAGGACTACGGCATTCCTCTGCAGTTCACGAACTACCGGTAGCCGGCGTGACCGACTCCACTCCCGCAATCGCATTCATCACCCTCGGCTGTCCCAAGAACGAGGTCGACTCGGACCGCATGCGTGCCGCAGTCGCCGGCTCGGCGTACATACTCGCCGAGGACCCGGTCGATGCCGATGTCGTAGTCGTCAACACGTGCTCATTCATCCGAGAGGCCACAGAGGAGTCGGTTGCCACCGTCCTTGAGGTCGCCTCGGAGTGGCTGCCGATGCGCGAGGGCCGCTCGCTGATCGTGGCCGGCTGCATGCCGTCGCGCTACGCGGGTGATCTTGCCACGGAGCTGCCTGAAGTCGCGGCCTTCCTCTCGGTCGCCGAGGAAGGCGCCCTGCTCGCGGTTCTCGAGCACGTCACCGGCGTACCTGCGCACGCTGGCGCGAAGGGGAGCGCGACGCGGACGGTCGAAGGTGCCTCGGCATACCTGCGCATCTCCGACGGCTGCCATCGGTCGTGCGCATACTGCGCGATTCCCTCGATTCGCGGCCCGTACGTCAGCGTGGGGCTGGCCGATATCGTCTCCGAGGCCACCGAGCTCGTCGCGCTCGGCGCGCGCGAGATCGTGCTGATCGGCCAAGACATCACCTCGTACGGCCACGACCGCGCGGACGGCGACACGCTCGCCGACGTGGTCAACGCCGTCGCCGCCGTTCCCGGCCTCGACTGGCTGCGCCTCATGTACATACAGCCGGACGGCCTGACGGACGACCTGCTCGCCGCCATCGCCGAGAACGCCAACGTCTGCCACTACCTCGACATTCCGCTGCAGCATGCCTCCAGACGTGTGCTGCGCTCGATGGTACGCAGTGGTGACGGCGCCGCCTTCCTCAACCTGATCGCGCGCGTTCGAGCCGCGCTGCCCGACGTGGTTCTCCGCACCACCATCATCGCCGGCTTCCCCGGCGAGACCCGCGACGACGTGCGTGAGCTGCAGGAGTTCCTGCGCGCCGCGCGCTTCGACTACGTAGGAGTGTTCGCGTACTCTCCCGAGGATGGAAC
Source organism: Coriobacteriia bacterium (assembly GCA_031292615.1). Lineage (NCBI taxonomy): Bacteria > Bacillati > Actinomycetota > Coriobacteriia > Coriobacteriia bacterium. Next base: position 31,095 of record JARLGT010000122.1, read on the forward strand.
CCCCGCCGCCGAGCTGCCCGATCAAATCCCTGCACGCACCCGACGCGCTCGGGCTCAACGCCTGCGCGACATCGCTGACGAGATCGGCTTCGAGAAAGCCGCCGAGAAGGTCGGTATGATCGTGGACGTGCTCGTGCAGGGCGTCGACGAGGACGAGGGTGTCGTTGTCGGCCGCTGGCGCGGACAGGCCCCAGAGATCGACGGCTTGGTACTGCTTGCTGGAGGGGTGGCCGGACAGATAGTCTCGGCGACGCTGGTCGATTCCCTCGGCTACGACCTGGAAGGCGAGGTGCGCTGAAGTTGGCTCAGTCAGAAGGCGCGGGCGTGCGGCTGAACGCGGCCAACAGCGTCACGCTCGCTCGCATGATCTTCATACCGATCTTCCTTGTGGTCCTGCTTGCCGACTGGCCGCGCTGGTTCACGGCGCCGCAGATGCTCTACGCGGCTCGTCCCTGGATCGCGGCGGCCGTCTTCGCGATCCTTGCGGCCACCGATGGCGTGGACGGCTACCTCGCCCGCTCACGCAACGAGGTCACGACGTTTGGCAAGTTCCTCGATCCACTCGCCGACAAGCTGCTGGTCACCGCCGCGTTGCTGGCGCTCATCGAGATGCACGTCCTGCCCGCTTGGATCGCGCTTGTCATCATCTCGCGCGAGTTCATCGTCTCTGGCCTGCGCATGGTTGCCTCGGCCGAAGGAGCGGTCATCGCGGCCTCCTGGTACGGCAAGATCAAGACCGTGCTGCAGATCGCTGCGGTGTTGCTCTTCATCGTCAAGGACAGCGCGACCTTCGCGAGCCTGCCGGCCGACGCGCAGGTCTACGTGCAGGTAGTCGCTTGGAGCGTGATGGGCGCGGCCGTGGTCATGACCATCATGTCGATGGTGGACTACTTCATGCACGCCCGTGACGTGCTGATAGGCCCGTGGTCCGGCGCCACGTCGCTTGCGAGCGACGAGCAGCTCGCCTGCGAGGCAGCGTCTAAGGAAACTGACGAGACCGTCGGCTAGCGGGAGGCTTCTGTTATGCGCGAGCGCCAGAGCGCGGCTATCGTCACCATTGGCTCCGAGCTCGTCGAGGGCCTTCGAGTCGACACCAATACCGCCGAGATTGCGCGCGACATCTCGCGCTTCGGGTTTCGCGTGGACGAAGCAATCAGTGTCGGTGACGACGAGAACTTGCTTGCTGATACTCTGCGCCGGCTCGGGCGGGTGCACCAGATGGTCGTGGTGACCGGCGGGCTGGGCCCCACTCACGACGACGTCACGCGCGACGCGGCTGCGGCTGCACTCGGCATCCCGATGGAGGCCGACCCTTCGCTCACTGCGTTCCTCCAGCCGTTTCTCGCGCGCCACAACGACCCGCGCTCGGCGGCGCAAGTGCTCACGCAGGCGTTCGTGCTGCAGGGCGCCGAGGTCTTGCGACCAACCAATGGCACCGCGGCAGGGCAGGTCGTCCCCACGCCCGCCGGCTCGCTGGTATTGCTGCCAGGACCACCCCGCGAGATGCGCCCCATGCTCGCGCGCGTCATGGATCGCTTCACGCCCGACCGTGCTGAGCCGCGCGAACTGGGCGTGACCGGCCTACCCGAATCCGACGTGCAGCATGCGGCCCAGACCGCGCTGGCCGCGTTCGACGGGATCCAGCTCACCGTGCTCGCCAAGCCGGGCGACTGCCGCGTGATCCTGCTCGACGACGGCGCGGGGGAGGCCGCACTTGATCGCGCAGCCAACGCTGTGGCCGCTGAGATCGGTGCACCGTGCTACTCCACCGACGGCTCAACGCTCGCGGAGGCCATCGTCCGCGAAGCGACGGCCCGCAAGGTGACGCTCGCGGTTGCCGAGTCGTGTACGGGCGGCATGGTCGCGGCCGCACTGACTGACGTGCCGGGTTCCTCGGCGGTTTTTCTCGGCGGAGCTGTCACGTACTCGAACGCTGCCAAATCGCGACTCTTGGCCGTCGATCCTGAGGACTTGAAGTTCTTCGGAGCCGTGAGTCGCGAAGTGGCGCAACAGATGGCTGAGGGAGCCCTGGACGCGTTCGGTGCCGATGTCGCCGTCTCCGTGACGGGAATCGCCGGTCCTGACGGCGGGACCGCCGACAAGCCAGTCGGAACCGTGTGGTTCGGCGTCGCGTCGCGCATCGGCGAGGGCGCTGACGCCCAGGCTTCAGTCGCATGGACGGGGGCGAGCCGAGAGGCGATTCGCGCGCGCGCCGCCTCGTCGGCGCTGAACCTGATTCGCCGAGAGGTTCTCAAGGCGTGAGTAAGACGCGCTGTTTCGTGGCCGTCGAGCTGCCTGACGTGGTCCGCGTGCGTCTGGACCAGGCCCGCATCGCGCTCGTCGCCCAAGCGCCCGAGTGGGGCGCCGAGAAGTGGGTCGCTTTGCACAACGTGCACCTCACGCTTAAGTTCCTCGGCTCGCTTGGCGAGGACGACATGTTGCGGATGCGCCGCAGCTTGGCCGAGGAGCTTGCGGGAGTGCTCGCCTTCTCGGTGGACGTTACGGGTCTCGATGCAGTGCCGAGGACGGCTCGCTGCTCAATGCTGTGGGCACGTCTCGGCGACCCCACCGCGCGATGCGCCAATCTCGCGTCTCGCGTCGAAGCCGCCGCGGTGGCCTGCGGACTGCCTCGCGAAGATCGCCCGTTTGCGCCGCACGTTACGCTCGCGCGTGCGCGGAAGCCTCGGCCACTCGCAACTGACGCCTTGACCAGCGCTGATGCCGTCCTGAGACACCCACCGCTTTCGATGTCAGTGCTGTCCGCTACGCTCTTTGCGAGCACGTTGACACGTACCGGACCGGTTTACGAGACCGTTGAATCGTGGGCCTTCCGGGATGAGACGGTCGGCGCGCCGGAATAGCCAGGCGGACGTATCGTTCGCGTTGACATCGAACAGGTGTTCGTGTAGGGTCGAATCGCCCCGAGGGGACTCCCGGCACCGGATAGGAGCGAGTGAGGCATGGACCGCGAGAAGGAAAAGATACTCGGCGTTACGAAGGAAGCAATCGAGAAGAAGTTCGGCAAGGGGTCGCTCATGAAGTTGGGCGAGCACGCCGCAACCGACTCGGTCGCTGCGATTCCCACCGGCTCGCTCGCTTTGGACGCTGCGCTCGGTATCGGCGGCGTCCCACGCGGTCGAATCGTCGAGATCTACGGCCCGGAGTCGTCGGGCAAGACAACCTTGGCGCTGCAGATCGTCGCCGAGGCACAGGCGGCCGGCGGCGTTGCGGCGTTCATCGACGCCGAACACGCGCTCGACCCGAGCTACGCGTCGCGCCTGGGTGTCGACATCGACGAGATTCTGATCTCGCAGCCTGACACAGGTGAGCAGGCGCTGGAGATCTGCGACATGCTCATTCGCAGCGGCGCCATCGACGTCGTCGTCATCGACTCGGTCGCCGCGCTCGTGCGCCGCGCAGAACTCGAGGGCGAGATCGGCGACACAACCGTCGGCCTGCAGGCCCGGCTGATGAGCCAGGCACTGCGCAAGCTCGCAGGCTCGCTAAACAACACCAACACCACGTGCATCTTCATCAACCAGCTGCGCGAGAAGATCGGCGTCATGTTCGGCAGCCCGGAGACCACGAGCGGCGGCCGTGCGTTGAAGTTCTACGCCACGGTACGCATCGACGTGCGCCGCATCGACTCGATCAAGCAGGGTACCGAGATCGTCGGCAACCGCGTCCGTGCCAAGGTCGTCAAGAACAAGGTCGCGGCGCCGTTCCGCATGGCCGAGTTCGACCTGATGTATGGAACCGGCATCAGCAAGGAAGGCTCCGTGCTCGACCTCGGCGTCGAAGAGGGCATCGTCGCCAAGTCCGGAGCCTGGTACACGTACGGCGCCGAGCGACTCGGACAGGGCCGCGAGGCCGCCAAGGACTTCCTCAGGGAGAACCCCGGCCTGCGCAACGAGATCGAGACAAAGGTCCGCCTGGAGCTCGGCTTGCCTGTGGTCGTTGCGGCCGCGCCCGTCGATGAGCCCGCAGCAAAGAAGGCAGCCGACAAGACGCCGGCCGCCGTCGCAGAGTAGCGACTCGGGCATGTGCCCGCTGATCGTGCGCATCGAGGACGCCGGGCCTGACCGCAAGGCCCGGCGTCTCGTGTTCGATGATGGCTCCGAGTCGAGACTGACTTCGGCGGCGGCCGTCAAGTCCCTGGGGATAGCGGAGGGCCTCTCGGTCAGCGGCTCGATACTCGAAGCCTCTTTGGCGGAGGTGGAGCTGCCACTCGCCAAGGAACGCGCCCTGATGCTGCTTGGGTATCGAGATCGCTCCCGCGCCGAGCTCGCTCGCAAGCTGCACGATGCCGGGTACCCAACTGCGGTCTCGGCCCAGGTTGTCGAGCGCTTCGTCGAGATCGAGCTTGTTGACGACGAGCGGTTTGCGGCCGCGTGGGTCAGGACGCGCGCCGCGGCCGGGTACGGCGCCCGGCGAATCGGCCAGGAGCTTGCGCAGAAGGGGATAGACCCGGACACCGCCGCTGCGGCACTGGAGCCGATTGCCGGGAGCGACGAGCAGCTCGCAAGGGCCCGAGCCGTGCTTCGAGAGCGGGTGCCGGCTGACCGCAAGGAGCGTGACAAGTTCGTGCGCAGGCTGGTGACCAAAGGGTTCAGCCTTCAGACGGCCATTCAAGCGCTCGAGACAGCCTCGGATGACGAGGAAGACCCCGACGCCTAATAACCGTTCGCCCCGACATATCACCATTCGTCGGAAACCTGGCCGACGTTGCCCGCCGTTTTGGGACACGGCCAACGCGCTCAACCTGCGCGGCACCTCCGTCAGGGGCCCCTCCGTCGGCCGTGCGACGCGCACCCTGACCTTGACGGTTATCCCTGCTCACGGGTACGATTCGCGATGGCATCAATGATCCTCCGCCGTGTGAATTCGGCGGTTTCTATGTAGCACGCAAAGACGCTCGGACAGGAAGGCCGCAAGGTCATTTCTGGCGTATCCGAGCATATCCTGGCCAAACATAGGCGGACTCATCGATGCCGGACGCTCTGTCGTCCGGCTTTCCTCTTCTCGGGGACTCCCTTCGACAGCAGGCGTCGTCCGACGACATAACAGCAGCGAGTCGAAAGGAGGGCGAAGTTGACTGGGACAATCCTGGGCGCGCTTGTCGCGTTGATAATCGGCATCGCCCTCGGCTATGCAATCAACCGCTACCTGATCAAGGATCGTACCGCGCGCGCTGCCGACGAGGCAGAACGTCTGGTTCGAGATGCGGAAAAGCAGGCCGAGACTGTCAAGAAAGAGGCATTGCTCGAAGCGAAGGACGAGATCCTGCGCTCACGCCAGGAGGCCGAGGCTGACAACAAGGAGCGTCGCAAGGAGATTCAGGTTCTCGAGTCGAGGATGTCAGAGCGTGAGGCGTCCATCGACCGCCGGGCCGAGTCGCTCGACAAGCGCGAGCACGCACTTTCCTCGCAGCAGGGCCAGATCGCCAAGGCCGAGAAGGACCTCGAGGACCTGATCGCCGAGGAGCGCGACCGCTTGGAGCATCTGGCGAGCATGACTGCGGACCAGGCACGTGAGGAGCTGCTGAACCGCGTCCGCGAGGATGTCAGCCGTGACGCCGCCGCTATCATTCGCGAATCGGAGGCCCGCGCCCGCGAGGAGGCCGACAAGCGCGCGCGCAACATCGTCGGCATCGCCATTCAGCGGGTGGCGGCAGATCACACCGCCGAGTCGACCGTGTCGGTCGTTCACATCCCGAGCGACGACATGAAGGGACGCATCATCGGCCGAGAGGGTCGCAACATCCGCGCGTTCGAACAGATGACCGGCATCAACCTGATCATCGACGACACTCCCGAGGCCGTCATTCTCTCGAGCTTCGACCCGGTGCGTCGCGAGATCGGGCGCATCACGCTCGAGACTCTCATCGCCGACGGCCGTATCCACCCGGCCCGAATCGAAGAGATGTTCCAGAAGGCCGAGCAGCTCGTCACTCAGCAGATCCACGAAGCTGGCGAGCAGGCGGCGTTCGACAGCGGCATCCACGGGCTGCACCCTGAGCTCATCCGCACCCTCGGCCGCTTGAAGTTCCGCACCAGCTATGGCCAAAACGTCCTGAAGCACTCGCTTGAGGTCAGCTACCTCGCGGGCGTGATGGCTTCAGAGCTGGGCGTCGATGTCCAGTTGGCCAAGCGCGCAGGCCTGCTGCACGACCTCGGCAAGGCGATCGACCACGATGTCGAGGGACCGCACGCACTCATCGGCGCCGATCTTGCGCGCCGCATGAACGAACCCAAGGCCGTCGTTCACGCCATTGAGGCGCACCATGGCGACGTTGAGCCCAACACGGTCGAGGCCGTGCTCGTGCAGGCTGGCGACGCAATCTCGGCCGGTCGTCCCGGTGCCCGCCGAGAGACCCTCGAAAGCTACATCAAGCGGCTCGAGAAGCTTGAGGCCGTTGCCAACTCGCACAAGGGCGTCGAGAAGACGTATGCGATGCAGGCGGGCCGCGAGATCCGCGTCATGGTCAAGCCCGAGCAGATCTCGGACGCTGATGCCACGGTTCTGGCTCGCGACATCGCCAAGCAGATCGAGGACGAGCTCGAGTACCCCGGCCAGATCAAGGTCATGGTCATCCGCGAGAGCCGCTCGGTCGACTACGCGAAGTAGCTCCAGGCCACATCAAACCGCCGAGAAGGCCTGCCGAGTCTGGCAGGCCTTCTCTTCATCTCTTGCGCGGGAGCCTCGCGCATACCATCGGCGCGCCGAGCGGCGGCACGGAGCTCGGGGGCGCCGGGCCCGAGGTGAGCGTCGAAGGCGGGCACGACGAATGCCCTATTGCTCTACCCTCCCGCGACGGATGCGCTGCCTGTAGACTGCAACGCATGACTTCTTCAGACGAGCTTCTCAACTTCGTAAGCGCTGTCTCCGGCGACACCTTCCTCAAGGTCGAGGAGAACTTCGGTGACGGCTACGTGCGCCTCAAGATCTCCGAGGCCGAGCGTCGACAGGCCAAGCACGACATCCGCAGCGCCGAGGACATCATCGTCGAGCTGCTGCGTAACTCTCGTGACGCCCATGCCCGTCGCATCTTCGTGGCGTGTGGCCGAGAAGGCGACACCCGAACGCTTGCCGTCGTGGATGACGGCGTGGGCGTGCCGCGAGCCATGGCCGAGAGGGTCTTCGAACCGCGAGTTACCAGCAAACTCGATTCGATGGTGATGGATCAGTGGGGCGTGCACGGCCGAGGCATGGCGCTTTTCTCCATCCGCAGTAACGCTGCAAGCGCCCGTATCGCGGCTTCGGACACCCACAAGGGCGCGTCGGTAGTGGTGGAGACCGACTGCAAGCAGCTTTCCGAGCGCGTCGACCAGTCCACTTGGCCTACAGTCGAACGAGACGAGAACGGCGCGTGGAAGGTGGTTCGCGGCCCTCACAACATCGTGCGTCAAGTCGCCGAGTTTGCCGTGGAGCATCCGGGCATCGAGCTGTACTTTGGTTCGGTGACTGAAGTCGTGGCCACGATGTTTGTCACCGCGCGACGCGAGCTCGACGCCTCCGAGCTTCTCTTCTGCGACGACTTGGCCAAGCTGCCAGTCTGGCTGCGCTGCGGCGCTGCCTCGGACGCCGGAGAGCTTGCCGACGTCGCCGAGGAGATCGGACTGACCATCAGCGAGCGCACCGCGCACCGCGTGCTGGCCTCCGACATAGCGCCGCTGGTCTCGGTGCTCGACACTCTCACTCACGCCGAGCAGCCCTCGGTCATCTCGGCGGGGCCGGACATCTACAAAGACCGACGTGGACTGAAGATCGACCAGCGAGATCTCTCGGCCTTCCGCGCCGACTTGGAAAAGGCGTTCGATTCGATCGCTGAGCGCTACTACCTGCACCTAAGATCCGAGCCTAAGATCAAGGTGGGCAAGGACGATATTCGTGTACGCTTCGAGGTCGAGAAAGAGGACTGACGCTCGAGACGGCACCACGCTATACTTATCGACGCACCTTTTTGCAGACGCACCGCTCTGGTAGCAACGATCACCCTAGAAACGTAGACGCCGCAGCAACCTGCGGCTCGCACCACGCACATCCCAGGGGAGGGACCGTGGAAGTCCTCAAGGTGTCTAGCAAGTCCAACCCGAACTCAGTTGCCGGCGCACTGGCTGGCATCGTTCGCGAGCAGGGTTCCGCCGAGATTCAGACGGTTGGAGCCGGCGCGCTTAACCAGGCAGTCAAGGCGATTGCGATCGCGCGCGGATTCATCGCGCCGTCCGGTCTCGAGCTGACTTGCATTCCAGCCTTCGCCGACATCGAGATCAACGGCGAGGAGCGCACCGCGATCCGCCTTCTGGTGGAGCCGCGAGACATGCACCGCTAGCGCAGTTGTGCCGATGAAGGCCGACCTCCACGTCCACACAACAGCCTCCGACGGCACGCTGTCGCCGTCCCAACTCGTGCAGCGCGCTTCGCACAACGGTGTCGATGTACTTGCGATTGCAGACCACGACTCGGTCGACGGCCTCGCCCAGGGAGCTGCCGCTGCTCGGCGCGCGGGCATCGTGCTGATTCCAGCGGTCGAGCTGTCCGCGGTCGCTGATGGCCGAGACACCCACATCCTTGCGTACTTCGTCGATCCCCAAAGCCCTCTCCTCGCGGCGCAGCTCGTGCGGCTGCGCGCCGCTCGCGCGATTCGCGCAGAGGCGATGGTTTCCGCACTCAGAGCGGCAGGCTACCAGATCGAGCTCGACGACGTGCTGGCTCTGTCGGCCGGAGGGGCGGTTGGTCGCAGTCATGTGGCCCGCGCGCTTGTCGCGGCGGGCTATGCCGATACGGTCGCGCTTGCGTTCCAGACGCTGATTGGGCGTGATCGGCCGTTCTACATCGCGAAGCAGAGCGCGTCGCCTGCCGACGTGGTCGCTGGCGTCCGCGAGCTTGGAGCAATCCCCGTGCTCGCACACCCAGGTGTCACGGGCGTTGACGACCTGATTGACGGAATGATCGAGGCGGGGTTGCTCGGCATAGAGGCGTACCATGCCGACCACAGCGCCGACCAGGTCGCTCGGTACTCGGCGCTTGCGGCCGAGAGGGGACTGCTCGTCACCGGAGGAACCGACTTTCACGGCCCAGCTGCGCCCAATCCGGACGTCGGAGCGGTCGATGTACCTGAAGTCGCCGTTCGGGCGCTCATAGCCGCCGGAGAGCGTCTGGGACGCTCCTGAGCGCGGCTTCGCTCGGCATGTGGCGTGCTACACTGCCACCCGCCATGCAGACATACCTGATCCGCACCTTCGGGTGCCAGATGAACAAGCACGACTCCGAGCGTGTCGCGGGCCTTCTTGCTGCCCAAGGCCTGACGCCTGTTGAACTCGCAGAGGACGCCGACGTCGTGGTTTTCATGACGTGCTGCGTGCGCGAGAACGCCGATGAGCGCCTTCGCGGTCAGGTGCGCTCGCTCAAGAGCGTCAAAGCTGGCCGTCCGGGGCAACTAATCGCGGTCGGTGGCTGTATCGGGCAGCGCGACGGCGAGACCCTCTTGCGGCAGATCCCTCACATCGACGTCGTCTTCGGCACGCACAACATCGCGCACCTGCCCGTGCTCCTCGATGCAGCAGCGGCCGAGCGTCAGCCTCAAGTCGAGGTTCTCTCTGAGGCCGATGACTTCACGACCGATCTCCCCACCCAGCGCGAGCACCCGTGGCACGCGTGGGTGCCCATCACAGTGGGCTGCAACAACTTCTGCAGCTACTGCGTCGTGCCGTACGTGCGAGGTCGTGAACGATCCCGAACCCTCGAGGACATCGTGAGCGAAGCAGATAACCTCGTGTCTCAGGGTGTACTCGAGGTCACCCTTCTCGGGCAGAACGTGAACTCCTACGGACGCGACATCTATGGCGAGCCCCGCTTCGCTGAGGCCCTTCGCGCGGTAGCCGCGACCGGCATACAGCGGATTCGCTTCGCGACCAGCCATCCGAAGGACCTGTCGGCGAGCACGATTGCGGCCATGGCCGAAGTGCCGGCGGTGATGCCCTACCTGCACCTGCCCGTTCAGTCGGGCTCGGACACCGTGCTGGCAGCTATGAATCGCCGATACACCCGAGCCGACTACCTCGCCTTGGTCGCGCGCATCAAGGCCGCCGTACCTCACATCTCCATCTCGACGGACATCATCGTTGGCTTCCCAGGGGAGACTGAGGCTGACTTCGAGGGGACCATGGAGGTCGTGCGCACCGTGGGCTACGACCAGGCCTTCACGTTCATCTACTCTCCTCGGGAGGGCACGCCCGCCGCGCGCATGGAGGGCCAAGTGCCACGCGAGGTATCGCAGGAGCGGTTCGACCGACTGGTCGAGCTGGTCCAGTCTTCGGCGCTCGAGAACTCGCTGCCACTCGTGGGGACCGTGCAGCCTGTGCTCGTTGAAGGTACGAGCAAGCGCGACGACTCCATGCTTTCGGGCCGCACGGCCGCCAACAAGATGGTGCATGCGCCGCTGCCTGAGGGCCACTCGGCAGACGAGTACACGGGTCGAATCGTGAACGTGACGATCGATCACGCGCAGACGTGGTTCCTCTCAGGGCAGCTGGCGGGTACAGACCAGTAGGAGGCGCCTCGGCGGCACCCGCGGCCATCGCGCTCCGATAACGTGCCCGCGTCAGGGGAGGCTCACCGTGCCTACAGACGTGTTCGGAGTCATTTCACCTCATCCGCCTATCTTCGTGCCGGACGTCGGTGGCCGAGAGGCCCACGTCGCCCAAGCCTCGCTGGATGCCTTGGAGACCGGCCGTGCAGCTCTCGCTCGGTTCGCTCCCGAGACCATCGTGCTCATGTCTCCGCACGCGCCGGCTGCCGCAGACGCATTCATCGTTGACGTCAGCGATCGGCTCACCGGCTCGCTCGAGCAGTTCGGCGCACGCAAGGTCTACTCGTGGCCGGGCGACCCCGAGCTCGCGCGCGCCATCGTCGACGGCATCGACGCAGCAGATATCCCGGCGATCACGCGTGACGTCGATGACCGGCTGCGTCCCGGCTGGCTGGATCACGCTTCCATCGTGCCGCTTTCGTTCCTCGAGCCCACCGAGTCCGTTCGCCTCGTCATCCTGTCGCTGTCGTATCGCCCATACGCCGAGCACCGCCGCGTCGGGGAAATAGTGCGCCAGGCCGCCGAGAACCTCGGCCGTCGCGTGGCTTTCCTTGCGAGCGGCGACATGTCCCATCGACTCAAGCCAGGCGCTGCGGCCGGATACTCCCCGCGGGCCGTCGAACTCGACGCCGCGATTGAAGAACGAGTCGCCGCCGGGCGGTTCTCGGCGTTGATGGAGCTCGACCCCGATCTCGTCGAAGCGGGAGGGGAGTGCGGACTGCGCTCTCTGATCACCTTGGGCGGCTTCGCAGGCGACGATCCAGTTCGCTCCAAGGTGCTCGCGTACGAAGGGCCGTGGGGCGTAGGCTACCTGACCGCGCTCGTCGGCGACGAGGCGATCGAATCCTACCAGCGCGTTGCAGCTGCCGTTGCGCAGACGGGCCGGAAAGGCGGTATGGCCGGCACTGAAGAGAGCGAGATCGTGAGTCTGGCGCGCGAAACGATCGAAGCCTACGTGCGCGACGGAACGGTGCTTGAGCCGGCGCAGCTGGCTGGCGCCGAGTACCCCGAGCGCGCGGGAGCCTTCGTGAGCCTCCACCGACTCGGGATGTTGCGCGGTTGCATCGGCACGATCTCGCCAACGCGCCCGACGCTGGCGCAGGAGGTCGCCGCCAACGCAATCCAAGCCGCTACCGAGGATCCGCGCTTTCCGTCGCTTGGCGTCAATGAACTCGCCGACCTGGAGGTCAAGGTCGACGTGCTTCACGCCCCGGAGGCCTGCACGCTCGACGATCTCGATCCAAAGGCCTACGGCGTGATCGTCACGCGAGGATACCGGCGGGGCCTTCTGCTTCCCGACCTTGAAGGAGTCGACGACGTCGCCTCTCAGGTCGCAATCGCGATGCAGAAGGCGGGACTTCCCCCGGACTCCCAGTGCGACCTGCAGCGATTCAAGGTTGACCGCTACACTTAGCGCATGACCTCAGCCGACACGCCAGCCAGCCCAGACTCGCCGCCACGCGTACTCGCCGTGGTCGGCCCCACTGCTGTGGGGAAGACCGCGGTGGCTGAAGAGCTCGCCGTGCGACTCGGCGGCGAGATCGTATCGGCCGACTCGATGCAGGTCTATCGCGGCATGGACATCGGCACGGCCAAGCCAGCGCCCGCTGAGCGTCGCGTGAAGTACCACTGCCTCGATCTCGCCGAGCCGGGCGAGGCGTTCTCGGCGGCGCTGTACCAGATCGCGGCTCGAGAGGCCATCTCTCACATTGCTGGGCGCGGCGTCCTGCCGGTCGTGGCCGGGGGCACAGGGCTGTACGTACGTGCCGCGCTCGACTCCCTGGAGTTTCCCGCCGGCGAGCAGCTCGGCAACGCTGCACGCGCGCGCTACGAAGCGATTGCGGCGAAGCGCGGTCCTGAGGCGCTGCATGCGCTGCTCGCCGAGCGCGATCCGGCCTCAGCAGCGGTGGTGCACGCCAACAACGTGCGGCGCGTCGTGCGCGCACTGGAGATGGCCGACGAGGGCGTCAGCTACGCCGAGCAGCGCGAGGGTTTCTCGGCGAGGGACAGCGTCTACAGCACCCGCTTCATCGGGCTGACGATGGACCGCCCGCGACTGTACGAGCGCATCGACGCGCGCGTGGATGCGATGGTCGCAGCGGGCCTGCTCGACGAGGTCCGCGAACTGCTCGGCAGGGGGCTGCGCGAGGCACTGACGGCGTCCCAAGCGATCGGCTACAAGGAGTTCGTGCCGGTCATCGAGGGTGGCGTGGAGATCGACACCGCTGTCTCGGAGGTCAAGCAGGCGAGCCGACGCTACGCCAAACGGCAGCTCACATGGTTTGCCGCCGACCCGCGTGTCAGGTGGATCGACGTGACCGAACTGACGATTTCGCAGGCAGCGGAAGCAGCGATGGGTACGCTAGACTGGTAGGCCATTCAGGGGCACGAAGCTCTCGCCCGAGGATTCGAGGAGAGGTTTCCATGGAGTTGCGGTTCGTGAAGATGCATGGTCTGGGCAACGACTTCATCCTCTTCGAGGATCTCGCCGAGGAACTCGACCTTGCTCCAGAAGCCATCGCGTGGTTCTGCGACCGCCACTTCGGAGTAGGCGCCGACGGGCTGATTCTCGTGCGCCCGGCCACCACGGACGAGGCCGACTACTACATGGCGTACTTCAACGGCGATGGTTCGGTCGCCGAGATGTGCGGAAACGGCGTACGTTGCTTTGCGAAGTACTGCGTAGACCACGGCCTGATTCCTCAGGACCGCAACGAGATGGTGGTCGAGACGCTGGGCGGTCTGAAGCCGATCCAGATCACGCGCGCCTACGACGAGACGCTGTACCTCGCGACCGTCGACATGGGCGAGCCGATTCTCAGGCCCGCCGATATACCGACCAACATGCGGTGCGGCGGAAACGACGACATGGTGATCTCGTGCCCACTCGAGACGAGCGCAGGCACGTTCGATGTGACTCCGGTTTCGATGGGCAATCCTCACTGCGTGCTGTGGGTCGACGACGTCGACGAAGCCGACGTTGACACGATCGGCCCCGTGATTGAGACGCACGAGATGTTCCCAGCCAAGACCAACGTCGAGTTCGCGCAGCTCATGGAGGACGATCGCATCCGGCTGCGCGTCTGGGAGCGTGGCTGTGCCGAGACGCTCGCATGCGGTACAGGCGCGTGTGCGACGCTGGTAGTCGCCTCGCTGACCTGCCGAGTCGGCCGAGAGGCCACCATCGAGCTGCCCGGCGGCGAGCTTGCGATTCGCTGGGCTGAGGACAACCACGTCTACATGACCGGTCCCGCCGTCGAGGTGTTCTCGGGCAGCATTGCCATCCCCGAAGACGACGACCTGGACGACTAGGAGTCATCCCAGGTCACCCGAAGTCGCATCGCGTTGCGCTCGTAACGCGGCCGCAACGTTGGCCGCGACCGCCAATGCTACGATGGGAACCACGGCCGCCAAGGCCTTGCGAAACGACTGCCACCGAAGACGAGGAGTGACACCCGTTGAGGACCGCCAAGCGTATGGAGAACCTGCCGCCGTACCTGTTCGCTGAGATCGACCGGAAGAAGGCGATCAAGCAGGCAGAGGGCGTTGACGTCATCTCGCTGGGCATTGGGGATCCCGACATGCCCACGCCGCAGCGCATCATCGACGCGATGGCGGTGGCGATCACGAATCCCAAGAATCACCAGTACCCCAGCTACTCCGGCTCGGTGCCGTACCGCAAGGCCTGCGCCGAGTGGCTGAAGCGCCGTTTCGACGTCGAAGTCGACCCCACTACTGAGGTGCTCGCGCTCATCGGCAGCAAGGAAGGTATCGCGCACATCTTCCCGGCGTTCGTCGACAACGGCGACTACGTGCTGGTTCCGGGAGTTGGCTATCCGGTCTACACGACCGGCGCCATCCTCATCGATGCGAACGTCCACTACATGCCGATGAACGAGTCCAACGATTGGATGGCTGACTTCGAGTCGACTCCGGCCGATGTGCTCGCCAAGGCGAAGCTCATGTTCCTCAGCTACCCGAACAACCCATCTTCGGCGATCGCGACGCCGGAGTACTTCGACCGAGCAATCGCGTTTGCCAAGAAGCACGACCTGCTCATCGTCCACGACAACGCCTACTCCGAGATCGCATTCGACGGCTACCGGCCGCCGAGCTTCCTCGAGCGTCCCGGGGCTATGGACGTCGCCATCGAGCTGTTCAGCTGCTCCAAGGCGTACAACATGACCGGCTGGCGTATTGCGTTCGCCGCCGGCAACGCGACGGCTATCAAGGCGTTCGGCACCGTCAAGTCCAACATCGACTCGGGCGCCTTCACGGCGATCCAGGACGCGGCCATCGAGGCGATGCTCGGCGACCAGTCCGATGTCGCCGAGATGTGCGATCTGTATCAACGTCGGCGCGACCTCGTGATGGACACGCTGGGCAGCATCGGTCTGTCGGCGCGCGTGCCGAAGGGCACCATCTACGTCTGGGCAAAGATCCCCGAAGGCTACACGTCGGCGCAGTACGCCGGCGAGGTACTCGACAAGGCCGGCGTCATCGTTGCGGCGGGTAGCGCCTATGGTCCCGACGGCGAAGGCTACATCCGCATCTCGCTCGCGACGCCCGACGATCGCCTCGTCGAGGCGCTCGAGCGCATCAAGACGATGCTGTAGCGGGAAGCGGGAATACACGCAAGCGTGACCCACACCAAACGTACAGAGCCACAGACCGCCGAGGACCTCGCGACACACGATCGCGCGGTCCTCGTTGGCGTTGACCGAAGCGACTCTCGCTGGCCCATCGACGAGTCCCTGGCCGAGTTGGCTCGGCTCGCTGACACGGCCGATGTAGAGGTCGTCGCGGTGGTCACGCAGAAGCTCGACCGTCCCAACCCCAAGACGTTCGTGGGCGGCGGGAAGGCCGATGAGATCGCCGAGACGGCCACGTCGCTCGACGCAAACATGGTGATCTTCGACGACGAACTGTCGCCGGCACAGCAACTCAACGTCGAGGCCCTTCTGCCCGATACGCGCGTCATCGATCGCACCGCACTCATCCTCGAGATATTCGCCATGCACGCCGTCACGCGCGAGGGCAAGCTGCAGGTCGATCTGGCGCAGCAGGAGTACGTGCTCCCACGCCTTCGCGGCATGTGGGGCCACCTCGAGAAGGAGCGGCTCGGCGGAGGGCGTGGATCACGATTCGGTGCGGGCGAATCACAGCTCGAGACCGACCGCCGAATGGCGCACAAACGCATCGCGCAGCTCAAGCGCGACCTGCGCGACGTCAGCCGCGAGCGCCAGCTGCAACGCAAGTCGCGCGCGCGCAGCGGCGTCTACCGCGTCTCGCTCGTCGGCTACACCAACGCCGGCAAGTCGACGCTGCTCAACGCGCTGACCGGCGCAGACGTGCTGCAGGCCGACATGCTCTTCGCGACGCTAGACTCTACAACGCGCCGCCTGAGCCTGCCCGAGGGTCGCGAAATCACGCTGACCGATACGGTCGGCTTCATACACAAGCTGCCCCATGGGCTGGTCGAGGCCTTCAAGTCCACGCTTGATGAAGTTGCCGAGGCCGATTTGCTGCTTCACGTCACGGACGCCGGCGCTGTCCAGCGCGACGCGCACATGCTAGCCGTGAGAGAGGTGCTCGACGAGATCGGCGCCTCGGCCACACCGAGCCTCATCGTCTTCAACAAGGCAGACACGCTTTCAGCCGAGGACCGCTCGTTGCTCGAGCGCAAGTTTCCCGCGGCCGTCTTCGTCTCCGGGCTCACGGGTGAGGGTCTTGACTCCCTTCGCACCCACATCGCCGAGGAAGCAGCCAAGTGCAGCCTCACGCTGACCGTGCTCGTGCCCTACACGCGCGGCGACGTCGTCACACTGGCCCACGAGCGTGCGCTGATCGTCAGCGAACGTCACACGGAGAGTGGAACCCAGCTCGTCTTGCGCGTGCCCGCCGAGATGGCGCCGGCATTCGAGGAGTTCCGCATCCCGCCCGAGCCGCTCGAGATAGCTGCGCCGTAGGCCCTGACGCTCCGAAGCAAACGGCCCCGACGCGATTCGCTCGGGGCCGTTTGATTGTTGCGCTGAGACTCCTAGAGGCGCCGGAACAGCGCGACTACCTTGCCCAGGATACTCACGTCGCGCGAGTAGATGGGCTCCATCGAGGAGTTCTGCGGCTGTAGGCGGATGCGGTCTGGCTCGCGATAGAACGTCTTGACCGTGGCCGAGTCATCCAGCATCGCAACGACTATGTCGCCGTTGTTGGCTGTGGACTGCTGGTGGACCACCACAAAGTCGCCGTCCATGATGCCGACCTCGATCATCGACTCACCCTTGACGCGCAAGATGAACGTCTGGTCGTCAGCCATCTCGGCGGGAAGAGACATCGTCTGCTCGATGTTCTCGGCGGCGAGGATGGGCTGGCCGGCCGCCACCTGTCCGACGACCGGAACTGCGCGCACCGAGCCGTAGTCGATTCCGCGGTCGGTCTCGCGGTAGTCGAGCACTTCGAGGGCGCGCGGCTTAGAGGGGTCTCGGCGGATGAAGCCCTTGGCCTCAAGAGCGGCCAGGTGCGAGTGCACGGTAGAGGATGAGGATAGGCCGACGGCCTCTCCGATCTCGCGAACGCTCGGCGGATAACCGCAGCGGTGGATCTCGGCACGGATGTAGTCGAGGATCTGCTGCTGCCGCTTCGTGAGCTCGCGCTGGTAGGTCATCGAAGGCCCCCTAGATATCGAACGCTTGTACGGCACGAGTGTACGCGCTGTCACCAAAGCGTGCAAACGTGCGTTCGATAGTTCTACTTGTATTACGAACATATGTTCGGTACAGTGTTGTCGAACACATGTTCGTATACGTACGTCGGCTCGATGTCAGACCCGTTCGGTAGGGTGCGAGTCGTCACTACGAACAAGGACAGGGGAGCTAAGCCATGAGTAGCACAGTCGCAGCACGCAGCACCCGATTCAACACCGACACTCGCGCTGCCCGCCACGCAGGCCGCAAGCACGCGCGCGCTGTTGCGTGGGCAGAGATCGTTGCGCTCGTCTTGATCGCAGTCGCGCTCATCATGGCCACGGTGCTGACCGCGCGCCACTCGAGCCGCGCCGTGGCCAGCGAGCGCATGCGTGTCGAGAGCGGACAGACGCTCTGGGCGCTGGCCGCGCAGCACCCTGTAGCCGGCCTGACCACCGAGCAGACCGCCGGGCTGATCGCGAGCCTGAACCACATCAGCGATGGGCGCGTCGCGAGCGGCACGACCATCTACGTACCGGCGCAGCACACCGCAAACCTGGCAGTTGCCTGCCGCTAGCGAGTCCCAAGAAGCGCGCAGATAACCCCGCTACGTTCCTGACCGCGGGGTTATCTGTGTTTCAAGCATGCAATTCGACGCCCTCCTGACACAATTGCCGTTGTGACCCTATATCTAGTGTGTTAACTTTCAAGTTAACCTAGATGTAGGGGTGGAGATGCGCTGTCCGTTCTGTGGCCATGACGAGACGAAGGTTGTCGATTCGCGCGTTTCGGAGTCTCAGGACGCTATTCGACGCCGACGCGAGTGTCTGAAGTGCGCGGAGCGTTTCACGACCTACGAGCGGCGCGAAGAGATGCCGCTGATGGTCGTCAAGAAGACGGGCGAGGTCGAACCGTTCGACCACGGAAAGCTGCTCCGAGGCCTGATGGTCGCCACCGCCAAGCGCAACGTCTCAGTCGAGCGCCTCGAGGCGCTGATCAACGACATCGAGTCGGAGTTGCACAACACGTTTCGCTATGAGGTCGACAGTAGCCTGGTCGGCGACATGGTCCTGAGGCGCCTGCGCGACATAGACAAGGTCGCCTACGTGCGCTTCGCCTCTGTCTACAAGGAGTTCCAAGATCTCGACGAGTTCACTTCCGAGCTCAAGAACCTGAGCTAGCACCACTCAGCTTGTTCCGACGCGCGCGGCATGAGGGGCCTCATCGCCGGGAGAGGGGTTTGGGTCGTTGATCGTGCACGTGCCGTCACGCGTGGCCACCAAGGACGCTTTGTCGTTTCCGACATCGCCGAGCAGTGAACCCACCGGCATCGCCGCAACGGTATCCGACTCCCGACCCAACTGGCCCGGTCGTCGCGCCACCACGATTCTCCTCGGCGGGTGCAATCTCTCCTGCCCCTTCTGCTTCGATCCCGAGCACGTCGGCAGCAAGCGCGCCAACACGTCCGTCTCCCAAGTCGTCGAGCAGATCTCTCTTCGCGCTCCGACGCTCGATGGCGTTGTGATCAGTGGTGGCGAGCCGACAACGTGCGTGGCGCTCGGCTCACTGCTCCGTGCGCTCGCGGCAACCGGTCTGCCGGTGAAACTCGACACGAATGGAACCAACCCCGACGTGCTCGAGGCTCTGATCGAAGCCGGACTCCTCGACTTCATCGCACTTGACGTGAAGACCACACCGGAGCGCTACGACAGACTTACGGGCGGGACGCGGGTGTGGGAGCGCGTCGAACGCTCTGTCGCGCTCCTCGCAAACGGCGAGGTGGACCACGAGTTCCGAACGACGTGCTACCCGTTTGCGCTTCCCTCGGCCGACCTTCCGTCGCTGGCTGCCCGTCTGGCAGGCGGCAAGCGCTTCGCACTCCAGCAGTTCCAGCCTCGCCGTACGCTCGACCCGGCAGCCGCCACAGTGTCACCGTACTCGGTCGATGAGCTGCGCCGTGTCGCCATTCGCTGTGCAGTTCACCTTCCAACTGTCGTTCGGGGAGTCTGAGATTGCAGCTGCCGATCAAACGACTCGACACAGGCCTCCCACTTCCGACCTACGCACACGATGGCGACGCCGGACTCGATCTACTTTCAGCCACTGACTGCACGATCGCGCCCGGCGCTCGCATGCTGGTGCCCACAGGCGTCGCGGTCGCGATTCCCGACGGCTTCGCGGGCTTCGTCCAGCCGCGTAGCGGCCGCGCACTCAAAGACGGCCTGTCATTCGCCAATACACCGGGTCTTATCGACGCGCACTACCGGGGCGAGATCAAGGTGATCGCCGTCAACCTCGACGGCGAGACCCCAATCCGCATCTCGCGCGGCGACAAGATTGCCCAGCTCGTCATCCAGCGTGTCGAGCGAGTGCAGCTCGCCGAGGTCGACGACCTTGGCGACACCACGCGGGGGGAGGGCGGCTTTGGCAGCACGGGCCACAGATAAGCCGCGCGTCCGCGTCGCGGCCCTCATGGTGCTCGACGGCCGCATCGTGCTGGTCCGACATCGCGCAGGGGCCTCCCGCTACCATCTGCTTCCCGGAGGGGGAGTGGACTGGGGAGAGACGCTCGAGCAGGCCCTCACTCGCGAGATCGCCGAGGAGACCGGCCTGGAAGCGACAGTCGGCCGCCTGCTCTTCGTCAACGACACGATCGACCCAAGCGGCGGTCGCCACGTGGTCAACATCACGTTCGAGGCCGCAGTCACCGGCGGAGAGATCACCGCGACCCCGGCCGACCCTCGCGTAGAAGCAGTCGACCTTTTCGGCACCGACGAACTCGCGCAGCTCGATCTGCGTCCACCTATGGCCGCAGCGATTGCGGCTTGGTTGACCGGAGTCACCCCAACATCGCCGTACTTGGGCTCGCTGTTTACACCCGGCGCGTAGGCAGTGAGCTTGTTGCTTGTCATAAGTCAGCCGAGCGTTCCAAGCTCTGGCCCGAGAGGAGTGTGGTGTAGAGCGAGAACCTGCCTCGACTCGTCTGTGAGTCGACTCGCGACAACGTTGCATTGCTCGTAATCAGAGGAAGGGCAAGTCTGTGGAATCCTTTTTCAAGTTCAAGGAGCGCGAAACCAACCTCAGGACCGAAGTCCTGGCCGGCGTCGTCACCTTCATGACGATGGCCTACATCATCTTCGTCAACCCGGGTCTGCTCTCGGCGGCGTTTGGCACCACTCCTGCGGCTCAGGCCTCTTGGATTCCGGCGCTGGCGACCGCAACAACGCTTGGTGCGGCCATCATGTGCCTCGCAATGGGCTTCTTCGCGAACCGCCCGTTTGCGCTTGCCTCGGGCATGGGGCTGAACGCGGTCGTCGCCTTCAGCATCATCATCGGCCTGAAGGTTCCGTGGCAGGTGGGCATGTCGGTTATCTTCGTCGAGGGCGTCATCATCACCCTCATCGTGCTCACGGGGCTGCGGGAAGCGGTCATGAACGCGATTCCGCTGAACCTGAAGCGGGCAATCGGCGTCGGTATCGGCCTGTTCATCACGTTCATCGGCCTGGTCGACGGGAAGATTGTCGTCGCCAATCCAGACACTCTCGTCTCGCTCGGCGACTTCACGAAGCCGGCCGTCTGGGTCACGCTCATCGGCCTGATCGCAATCATGGCGTTCATGGCGTTGAAGGTGAAGGGCGACATCCTGTGGGGAATCCTGGTCGCTACGGTCGCTGCGCTGCTTCTAGGCGTTACGAAGCTCCCGACAGGCATCGTGGCTCCGCTCGACTTTCGCACGTTTGGCGCGCCGTTCCAGACGGTCACTATGGCGTCCGGCGTGAAGGGCATCGCAGTGCTGCAGATCTTCACGGGTGCGCTCGCGCCAACGTTGCTTCTCTTTGTGTTCGCGACGATGCTCTCCGACTTCTTCGACACGATGGGCACCGTCCTGTCCATCGGCGAGCAGGCCGGCTTCGTGCAGCCTGACGGAAGCGTGCCGGGCATTCGCAGCATCCTGACCGTCGACTCGATCGCCGCGGCCGTCGGTGGCTTCTTCGGCGCATCCTCGATTACCACGTACATCGAATCCGCGTCGGGCGTGGCCGAAGGCGGACGCACCGGCCTGACGTCTATCGTGGTCGGCATCCTGTTCCTGGTCTCGGCGTTCTTCTCGCCGATCATCGCGATGGTCGGCGGCGCCCAGCCAATCACCGCCGGCGCGCTCATCATCGTTGGCTTCCTGATGATGGAGACCGTCCGCGAGATTCCGTGGACCGACTTCGAGAACGCGTTCCCGGCGTTCTTGACGATCGTCGGTATCCCGCTGACGTACAGCATCAGCTACGGCATCGGGCTCGGCTTCATTTGCTACTGCCTGATCAAGGTGTTCCATGGCAAGGCGAAGGAGATCCACTGGCTGATGTGGGTCGTCAGCGCGCTGTTCATCGTCACGTTCATCATGCCGCTCATCCAGAAGATGATCGGCGGCTAGACACACAACATCGGCCGGCTCGGCCAACTCGCCGAGCCGGCCCGACTACTTACGAAGGAGGGTGTTAGTGGCAGCAGCGAAGGACGTCGTCCAGACTGACGAGATTCTGCCTATAGGTCGCGCGATCCCGCTTGCGCTCCAGCACCTCATGGCCATGTTCGGTGCAACGGTGCTCGTGCCGTACCTGACCGGCCTTGACGTGGGCGTAGGCCTGATGACCTCGGGTATTGGCACGATCATCTATCTGATTTGCACGCGCAACAAGATTCCGAGCTACCTCGGCTCCAGCTTCGCGTTCATCACGCCGCTCATTGCCGTTGGCGGCGGTGCGGCGGCTATCGCCGCAGGTCACGGGAACCTCCCAGCGGCACTGGGTGGCCTGGTCGCGGCGGGCTTCGTCTACCTGATCGTGGCCGCCTTCGTGAAGGCGTTCGGTACCGGGTGGATCAACAAGCTCCTACCGCCGGCACTCGTGGGTTCGGTCGTCATCGTTATCGGTCTGGGCCTCTCGTCTACCGCGGTGAAGATGTGCCTTTACCCGCTCGCCGACCCGACCAAGCCGGTCAACCTGATCGGGATGCTCGTCGCGGCGATCACCCTGGGCGCTGCAATCGTCTTCTCTAGCTTCTTCAAGGGCTTCACCAAGGCGATCCCAATCTTGCTGGGCATCGTGGTTGGTTACATCGTCGCCATTCCGCTCGGTTTGGTGGACTTCAGTGCGGTGGGGGCAGCCGCTTGGATCGGCCTGCCGCATCTGACGTTTCCGACGTTCGACCTCAACGCGATTCTTATCATCGCACCGGTCGCCATCGTGGTCATCGTCGAGCACATCGGGCACCTGCTCGTAATCAACGAGATCACCGGCAAGGACTTCACGCCGATGCTGCCCGAGT
This sequence comes from Coriobacteriia bacterium, assembly GCA_031292615.1. Classification (NCBI taxonomy): domain Bacteria; kingdom Bacillati; phylum Actinomycetota; class Coriobacteriia; species Coriobacteriia bacterium. The sequence goes on from JARLGT010000122.1 coordinate 53,691, forward strand.
CGCTCATGGGCGACGGTTTCGCAACAATCTTGTCTGGCGCCGTAGGCGGCACTCCGTCGACCACATACGCCGAGAACATCGGCGTCATGGCGGTCACAAAGGTATACGCGACGCAGGTGTTTTGGTATGCGGGCGCGTTCGCGTTCATCATCGGCGGATTCATCCCCAAGGTGAACGCAGCGATTCACTCCATCCCGATCCCGGTCATGGGCGGAATCTCGCTGCTTCTCTATGGCCTGATCGCCGCTAGCGGCCTGCGCCTGCTGGTCAAGAGTGGCATCGATTTCGGGCACAGCCGCAACCTGATTCTGGCCAGCGTCGTGCTCGTGGTCGGCATCGGAATGGACACCGGCGGCTTCACGATTCCGCTGGGTCACTACTCGATCCCCGGCATGGAGCTCGCCACCATTCTCGGCATCTTCCTCAACGCCGTGCTCCCGCAGGAGAGTGAAGGACTGGCAGTCGACTCGCCAGGCTTCGACGCGGAGCTCCAGGCTGAGGCAGCCGAGGCTTCGAACTAGCTGCTCACACACCGAAGCGGTGTCACCGACGGCCCCGGGCTGCGATAACGCGGTCCGGGGCCGCCTCGATGGCGTATACGAATGGTAAGGTTATGCCTCGGCAACGTGGTGGTGGGTGGCACAAGCGTTGCACCTGTAAGGCCTGCCATCCGACCGGACTCCACCCACGCATCGCGAAATGGGAGACGAATGCCCGAGGACTCCAGAGTGCAACTCCGCCGTCAGAAGCGTCGTCGGTCCAGTCGCGGCGCGCTCGTCGCGGGAGGGATAGCTGCGGTCGTGGTCGTTGCCGTCCTCGCAGGCGCTGCCTGGTGGCTGACTGGACGTGGTGGAGCAGCAGCCCGGCAACCGTTGCCCGTGGCTGCCACGTCCGGTAGTGCTTCGACATCTACCGCTGCTCGAACGACGCGACCCTCTGATAAGGCTGCCAACAGCAGCACGGCGACTTCAGCCGCCGCCAGCGTCGATGCCGCGTCTACCGCGGTGTCTCCGGAGACGGCTGCTGCGGCCAAGGCAAGCGACAGCGCAACGGCGAAGGCGGCGCAGCAGTATCCCGGTGCTCCCGCAGTCGCGATCCAGCCTTCGGTCAACCAGCTCAAGCCTCATCACAAGTACATCGCGCTCACTCTGGACGACGGCTACAACTTCCAGCCAGACATGCTCGCGTTCCTCAAGCAGCACGACATTCGCTGCACGACCTTCCTGGTCGGCTCGTGGGCCGCATCTCACAAGGCCGACCTCAAACTAATGCGCGACGCCGGCTTCGAGATCGGCAACCATTCGTGGACCCATCCGTTCCTCACCCGGATGTCCGCCAGCCAGATTCAAAGCGAGCTATCCCGCACTCAGCAGGTCATATCCTCGGTCACTGGCAACCAGGCGCCGTATCTCAGGCCGCCATTCGGCGACACAAACCCCAAAGTGAAGGCAGCTGCGGCAGCTCTAGGCTACCGAATCGTCATGTGGGATAGGACGTTCGGCGACTCAGGCCGAGGCGCCACGCCCAAGAAGCTCTACGCCAACGTGGTCACAAGCAACGGGGGCGTGCAGCCGGGAGACGTGATTCTGTGCCATTGGGGCTCGAAGCCGTCGTTCGAAGCGCTCAAGCAGATCGTGCCGGACCTGCAGGCACAAGGCTTCCAGTTCGTGACGATCTCGGAGCTGATCGCCGACTCCAAGCCCGCGAAGTAGCGCATCCATGCGCGCCACACAGGAGTGGCGCAGCAACCATGCCGCCGACAGACCGCCAGCTCAGGCCCTCTTTCCCTCGCGCCCATATGCGTGATAATACATCTTATGTCACTTAGCGATTTCGAGCCGCGACACCCTGGCAAGGATGGGTCTTTTCGCGTGGAAGACAGCGCAGTGTGGCGCCAGAGAAGCCCTACTCGACGCCGGTGTCGCCCAACTCGGCGCCGTCGACATACGCGAGCTCGAACTCTGACTTGGTCATGTCGACGAGATCCTCGTTGATTCGTTCGATCAGATCGCGCGCCTCGGACTGCGTCGCGCACGTCGCGATGCGCACGACGGTATCCGGATCGTCGAGCCGGACGGCCTCGACATGCCACAGCTCGACCTCGTCGCCGGGGTTCGGTGACGGCTGGCGGTACAGGATGTCGTCGTGCCACTCGAGGTCGAAGTTCTCGGTGGTGTCTAGGCGCGTCAGCCGCAGACGCCAGAACTCGTCGGCGTTTCCTATGACCCTGATCACCGCACGCCTACTTCTGCACCTGGACGTTGGCGGTGTTGTTCACGACGTAGCCCATCTTGCCGTCCTTCGAGTCCCGCAGCTGGAGCCAACCGCTCACGGTGGTACCCATCAGGATGAGCTGCTCGCCCTTCTTCAGAGTGCGTACGGCGGCGGCGCTGGCGGCAGGCGTCGTGTGCAAGACGACACCGTCAGTAAGCACGGCGACGGTCTTTCCTCCAACCACAGCGACGACCTGGGTGCTGTTGACGCTGCCCGAGGCCTCGGTGCTTGCGGTCTTCTTGACTCTCGAAGCGTTCTTGTACTCCCCGTACCAGCCATTGACCGTGACCAGCAACACGGCAATTACCGCAATGCCAATCAACGCCCTGACTATCTTGCCCAGTCCGCTCACAGATACAGCCCCCCACCGTAGACTGCAGAATCCTCAAGGCCACAAGCCTCACACACACTTTGAACTGCCGAGATGGCAGCTCGGTAGTATGTTTCCACAGCGTCAAGATCGATGCAGCCAAGTGCATCGAGAGCTGCCTCACCTCGCAGGTCATCCCCCACCCGACCTGCTTCCCTGCTGATGAGGAAGGCCGCGTCGGCAAGCGCCTCGGCTGCAGGAATCAGACGACCCGGCAGCGCGGTGATATCCAACTCTTCGGCAAGAAGGCGCGCTCGCGACGCGACCTCGTGGAGCGCCCTGCGCTCGCTGGACTCCGGGTCGTCGGCGAAGATGCGCAACTCACGCTCGCTGCCCTCGGCAAGCCTACCGAGCGAGTCTCCAAGAGCCTGGCGCACGAAGTCGAGACCCTCTCGGCTGCGAATGAGCCGCAACAGGTAACGTCTCTCGGCGGCGCGAAACGCGAGGATGCCGGCGATCGTGGCACCAGCCAACAGCACGACTACCCCAGCAGCTATCGCGATCCAAGCCCAAAGCGGCATTGCGAACCCTCTCGTATCGAGCGCTCGGGCCCTCGTGTGAGCTACTGGCGCTCGCGGAGATCCAGCACGTGTGTCGTTTTGCCCGAACTACGTTCAATCGAACCGGGCTCGACAAGCGTTATCTTCGCACGGAGCCCGAGCACGGTCTGCAGACGGTCGGCAACGTCCTTCTGGAACGCAACCATGTCCGCCATGATATCCGAAAAGACCTCCTCGGCCATTTCGAGGCGCACTTCGAGGTCGTCGAGGCCGTGCTTTCGATCCACGACGATCAGGTAGTGAGGCCTCACGCCTTCGATCTTGAAGATGACGTCTTCGATCTGGCTCGGGAAGACGTTCACTCCGCGGATGATCAGCATGTCGTCGGTCCGCGCTCTGACGCGGCTCATGCGCGCCAGCGTGCGGCCGCACTCGCAGCGCTCCGTGGTGACGGTCGCCAAATCGTGTGTGCGGTAGCGCAGGACCGGAAACGCCTCCTTCGAAAGCGTCGTGAAGACAAGCTCGCCCTGCTGCCCGTCGAGCACCGGCTCGCCGGTCACGGGGTCGACCAGTTCCCACAGCAGATGGTCCTCGGCAATATGAAGGCCGCAGCCACACTCACACTCCCCGCTCACCCCCGGCCCCATCACCTCCGACAGGCCATAGTTGTCGGTGGCCTTGATGCCAAGACGCGCCTCGATCTCGCGTTTGGCAGCATCGCTGGATGGCTCGCCGCCGAAAAGCCCGAGGCGAAATGGCAGTTTCTTGAAGTCGACACCCATCCCCTCGCCCACCTCGGCGAGGTAGAGGGCGTAGGACGGAGTGGACACAAGCACCGTCGTGCCGAAGTCCTGCATCATCATGATGTGGCGCTCGGTGTTGCCGCTGCCTGCGGGAATGATGGTCGCGCCGATTCGCTCGATGCCGTAGTGCATCCCCCATCCGCCTGTGAACATGCCGTAGAGGAAGGACATGTCGACGAGGTCTCCCCGATGGACTCCGGCCGAAGCCGCGACCCGCGCGGTCATCTCGGTCCACGTGTTGATGTCTCCGCGTGTATAGCCCACGACGATTGGCTTGCCGGTCGTGCCGGACGACGAGTGCAGACGCACGACATCTTCCATCGGCACGGCGAACATCCCGAACGGATAGGTGTCGCGCAGGGCGTCCTTCCCAGTGAACGGGAGCAGACGGATGTCCTCAAGCGACTTGATGTCGCGCGGCTTGATGCCGCTCGTCTCGAGCTGCTCGCGGTAGAACGGCACGCGCTCGTAGACCCATGCCACCGTCGATTGCAGACGACGGAGCTGCAGCCCGGCAAGCTCTTCGCGGTCCATGCATTCGTATTCCGGATTCCAGATCATCGTGCGGTTCCTTCCTCGCTCATCGAACCGAGGTAGATCATGCGGACTGAGTCGTCGGCGAGGAGCTCGGCCGACGTGCCGGACAGTGCGACCGAGCCCGTGCGCATCACGTACCCGCGGTCGGCGTGCTTCAGTGCCAGGCGCGCGTCCTGCTCGGCGAGGAGCACCGAAACGCCGTCGCCGCGCAGCAGGTCGATCGCCGAGAAGATCTGCGCGATCACCATCGGGGCCAGGCCTAGTGATGGCTCGTCGAGAAGCAGTACGCGCGGGCCGCTCATCAGGGCGCGTCCAATCGCCAACATCTGCTGCTCGCCCCCGGACAGCGTCTCGGCGGCCTGCGAGGCGCGGTCGGCGAGCACCGGAAAGAGCTCGAGAACGCGGGTGCGCCGGATGGCAATGGCCGCACCCCGCCCGGCTCGCGGTGTCAAGTACGCGCCAAGTTCGAGGTTCTCGGCGACGGTCATGGACCCGAAGAGCAGGCGGCCCTCGGGCACAAGCGCGATGCCGTTGCGCACGCGCCACTCGGGGCGGCGTGAACCGATACCGATGCCCTCGAATGCGACAACGCCCGCCGTGGGGGTAACGAGGCCAGCCGCGGTCTTGAGCAGCGTGGACTTGCCGGCCCCGTTTGCGCCCAGCAGGGCCACGACCTCTCCGGCAGCAAGCGCGACGTCCACACCCCGTAGCACCCCGACCCGCCCATAACCGGCGTGGACGCCTTCGAGCTTGAGCAGGGGCTCACTCATCGACGACCTCCTCGCCCAGGTACGCCGAGATGACTGCGGGGTCCTTCTGAATGAGCAGCGGCGAGCCTTCGGCGATCTTGGCGCCGCGGTCGAGCACGACGATCTCGTCGGAGACGTCCATCACCAGACCCATGTCGTGCTCGACCACCACGATTGTGACGCCGCCGTCTCGCACGCGCCGCAATGTGTGCACGAGCTCGGCCGTCTCAGTGGCGTTCAGGCCGGCAGCGGGCTCGTCGAGCAGCAGCAGCCGCGGAGAAGTGGCGAGCGCCCGCGCAATCTCGACGAGTCGCCGAATGCCTGCGGGCAGGTCGAGCGCGGGAGAACCGGCCCACTCCTCGACGCCGATCAGCCGCAGCAGCCGCCCGGCGTCATCACGCGCCGAGCGCTCGTCGGCGTAGGCCTTGGGCAGCCTCAACGCCGCCGAGAGGAAACCCACCGACTGGCGTGCCTGCGCCCCGACCATCACGTTCTCAATCGCACTCATCGCGTCGAAGAGCTGCGTGTTCTGGAACGTCCTCGCAATTCCTCGACGAACCACAGAGCGCGGCGAGTCGCCTACGATCTCGCGGCCGTCGAACACTACCGAGCCTTCGTCGGGCCGTCCGTAGCCCGTCAGCGCATTGAACAGGGTCGACTTGCCGGCACCGTTGGGGCCGATCAGCGCCTTGATCGTGCCGTCGTGAACGTCGAATGTCACGTCGTCGACGGCGGTAAGGCCTCCGAAGCGCTTGGTGACCCCCCTGACCTGCAAAAGGCTCATCGGGCCTCCCCTGCCCCACGCCAGCGACGCCACATCGAGCCGATTCCACCGGGTGCGAACAGCACCACCAGGATGATTGCAAGTCCGTACATGTCGGGCTCATAGGTCTGAATCAGCTCGCTCGTGGCTCGCGGCAGCCCGGGAATCAGGGCGTCCAGGTAGCCGACGAGTGTGAGGAGCGCCGCAGCGACAATCGGACCGGCGAGCGAGCCGGTCCCGCCCACGACCGCCATTGCAAGAAAACCGACCGAAGCCTGCAAGGTGTAGAGGCTCGGCGAGATGAAGCCCACCGCCGAGGCGTACAGCGCACCAGCCAGCCCCGCCATCGCTGCCGACAGCACAAAGACGCGCACCTTGACGCCGACGACATCCACGCCGCTGGCCGCAGCACCCAGCTCGCTTCCGTGCAGCGCCCGCATCGCACGACCCGGGCGCATCGCGGTCAGGTTGGCGGCAATCAGCACGGCCAAGCCCGCCACGCCCCACACGAGCCAGTAGATCGCGGCTGCGGAGCGCAGCTCGAAGGGACCGATGCTGGGAAACGGAATGCCAGTCAGTCCGTTGACGCCGCCCGTGACGGCCGAACCCTCGCGAAACGCGAGAGTAGCCAGCTCGCCAAAGGCGAGCGTCGCCATGGCTAGGTAGTGGCCGGACAGGTTCAGGCTCGGCAGCGCGAGTAAGAGCCCGCCGAGCGCTGCCACGATGCCGGCACACGCGAAGGCCAGCAGCCATGGCGCGTGCAGCTGCACGGTCATGAACGCACACGTGTACGCGCCAAGGCCTAGGAACGCGGCGTGACCCAGCGATATCTGGCCCGCGTACCCGAAGAGCAACGCGAGCCCCACTACGACGAGCACGTTGATGCCCACGTACGTGAACACCTTGAGCAGGAACGTATCGGTGATGAGCAGCGGCGCAGCCGCCACGCCCAGGGCCGCCACGACCGGAACGCCTATGCGAAGCCAGCGCCCCATCACACCTTCTCCTTGCGCGATCCGCCGAAGAGCCCCTGCGGTCGCACGAACAGGACGCCCAGCAGCACGACGAGGGCCACCGCGTCCTTGTACAGCGGGCTGATGTAGCCGGCGGTCAGGCTCTCCAGCAGGCCCAGGATCAGCCCGCCGCCAACCGCGGCCACCGGATTGCCCAGCCCGCCCAGAATCGCCGCCGAGAAGCCTTTGACGCCGATGCCCGTGCCTACATCGAACGCCGTCTGGGTGAGCGGCGCCACGGCAAGCCCCGCGATCGCTCCCAAGGCCCCAGCCAACGCAAACGCAATCGTCACCATGCGCCGCGTGTCGACTCCAACAAGCTGCGCGGCTTCACGCTGAATGGCTGTTGCCCGCATCGCTTTCCCCAACGATGTGTAGCGGTACAGAATCGCCAGGCCCACGACGGCGACCAGTGTGATTCCCCAGATCCACAGCGTCTGGATCTCGATGGCGGCGCCTGCCACTTTGATCGAAGCGCCCGCCGCGAACGGCGGCAACGAGAGTTCGTCGGGGCCGAACACGTGTTCCGCCAGCTGGCGAAGAACGACCGAGGCACCGATCGTGACCATGATGATCCGCAGCGGGTCTCCGTCGCCGATCGGCCTCACTGCCAGCAGCTCGAGAAGCGCCGCAATACCGGCCGTGGTTGCAACAGACGCCACGACGGCCAGCGGAAGCGGCAGGCCGAGATGCAAGAACCACCAGCCGAGCATCCCGCCAAGCATGAAGAACTCGCCTTGGGCGAAGTTGATCGCCCCCGTCGCGGCAAACACGATCGTGAATCCGAGAGCGATGAGTGCGTAGATGGCGCCGTTCTTCAGACCGGCGATAAGGAACTGGAGGAGCGCCGACATATGCTAGACGGCCGAATCGGCGCGCTGGTTGAGGCTCATGTGCGTCCCCTTCTGAAGCGACATCGACGGAGGGCGGCCGCCGCGGCCGCCCTCCGTCGACAGCGGATTACTGGGGCGCGAGCGCGAACGCACCGTTCTTGACCTCGTAGAACGTCAGATCCTTCTCCGTCAGACCGTTGTGGTCCGTCGGCGTGAAAGTGAAGATACCGCCGATTCCTGGGAATCCGCTGGTCTTCTCGATCTGGTCGCGCAGTTTGGCGCCGGTTATCTCGCCGTCGACCTTCTTGGCCGCGTCCACGATCAAGTGCAGCGAGTCGTATGCGTGACCAGCGAACGTGCTAGGCGTCGCGCCGGTGGCGGCTTTGAAGTTGGTGATGAAGTCAGTGGCTACCTTGTACTGTTCGGTCCCCGTCCCATACGTCTCGGGAAGGAGGATGTGCCCCGCGGCGAAACGGAAGCCGTCACCGGCTGCACCGACGCCCTGAGCGAACTCTAGGCGAGCGTTGCCGTGGCTGCCATACATCGGAATCGTCAGGCCGAGGTCCTTGGCGTTCTTGACGATGGTGGTTGCCTCTTTGCCGGCGGTCCAGATCAGGACTGCCTGTGCCCCGGAGTTCTTGATATTGGTCAGCTGGGCGGTCATATCGGTGTCGCCGACATTGAACGTCTGGTCGGAGGTGATGGTGATCCCGAAGTCGGGAGCCTTGGCCTCAACCGTGGCCTTGCCGTCCTTGCCGTAGCCACCCGAGTCCGTAAGCAGGCCGATCTTGGTGATGCCCTGCTTCTTCATGTAGGCGAGCTCGAACGGCGC
>JARLGT010000123.1 GCA_031292615.1 Coriobacteriia bacterium
GCATCATGCTGAGAGCCAGCACCGTCTCGTAGTCCGGAGACGGCTCGAGTACGCCGCGCTCGGTAATGATTGCGGTGATGAGCTCACCCGGGGTGACGTCGAACGCGGGGTTGAACACCTGCACGTCCGGCGGCGTGATGCGGAACCAGGCGTCAAAGGCGTAGCCGCCGCCCTTGCGATCGATCACCATCTGATGACCCTTGGTCAGCTTCATGTCGTAGGCGCCATCTTGGGTGAGCAGGTCAAACGCGCGGTTCGCATCCGCACTATCGGGCTCGAACGCGCCGGAGACCGTGAAGCCCATCATCTCGCGTGGATCGCGCTCCTCGATGATGATGTCGCCGCCAGTCTCAATCGTCAGGTCGATGGTCGAGGTGGGTGCAACGACGTAGAACGGGATGCCGTGGTGCTTCGCGAGCACGGCCAGAGCATACGTCCCAATCTTGTTCGCGGTGTCGCCGTTGGCTGCGATGCGATCCGCACCGACGATCACGGCGTCAACCCAGCCCTTGCTCATGACGAAGCCCGCCATGCTGTCGGCGATCAACGCCGAGGGGATGCCAGCCATGCGCAGTTCCCAGGTGGTCAAGCGACCACCTTGGTTGACCGGGCGCGTTTCGTCGACCCAGACGTGCGCGATCTTGCCCTGCTCGTGCGCGGTGAACACGACACCGAGCGCGGTGCCGAAGTATGCGGTCGCAAGCGACCCTGCGTTGCAGTGGGTCAGGATCTTAGCTTCATCGGGAAGAAGTGCTGCGCCGTGAGCACCCATCTCCCGGTTGCGACGCTCGTCCTCGGCCTGCATGTTCAACGCTTCTTGGACCACGAGGTCCTTGAGGGCGTCGAGGTCCATGTCAGAGTTGTCGGCCGCCACTCGTATGATGCGCTCGGCACCCCAGTGGAGGTTGACCGCCGTCGGCCGAGTCTCCATCACCGCTTGGGCCACCCCAGACAGGCCGGCGATGTACTCTTCGTTGGTCTCAATCTCATTGGCCTCGTTCTCGGTCCACAGCGCCAACGCGAGCGCCGCCGCGACGCCGAGTGCTGGCGCCCCACGTACCGCGAGCGACCTGATTGCGGTGCAGACACCCTCGGCGACGCTGCACATCAGCACGTCGCCTTGGAGGGGCAGCCTCGTCTGATCGACGAGGAAAACGGCAGGATTGCCTGTCGACTCGTCGATTCCCCACCATATGGTGCGGGGGATGTTCTCTACACCCGGACGCGGTGTGTTCTCTTCTTCGCTGGCCATTGGGGCCTCCTCCGGTGATGGCTCTTCAACCGTCGTGGCGCCGCAAGAGCGCGCCGATGCCAGAGTATGGCGAGGTGGCGGCTACTTCGCAACGGCACTGACGCTGAGAGGGAGCCCCGCGTGACGCGGGACTCCCTCTCGGGATGATCATGAAAGCGGCTGGCGTTAGACCGTGCCCTCTTCCCAGCTGGAGAGGTACTTGGCTTGCTCGGCGGTGAGCACGTCGCACTTCACGCCCATGGTCTCGAGCTTGAGCTTGGCGATGCCGGCGTCGATGTCCTCGGGCACGTCGTAGACGCCGGGCTTGAGGCTCGCGGCGTTGATGACCATGTACTCGGCGGCGAGCGCCTGGTTGGCGAAGCTCATGTCCATGACGTTGGCCGGGTGGCCCTCGGCACACGACAGGTTGACCAGACGGCCCTCGGCGAGCAGATAGATGCGGCGGCCGTCGGCCAGTGTGAACTCCTCGACCATCGGGCGCGCCTCGCGCACGGAGGCCGCCAGTTCGCGCAGGCGCGGGATGTTGATCTCGGCGTTGAAGTGGCCCGAGTTGCAGATGATGGCGCCGTCCTTCATCGCCGCGAACGAGTCGTTGTCGATGACGTTCAGGTCGCCGGTGACCGTGACCCAGATGTCGCAGATCGCGGCGGCCTCGACGGCGGGCATGACCCGGTAGCCGTCCATGACGGCCTCGAGCGCCTTGAGCGGGTCGACCTCGAGCACGACGACGTTGGAGCCCATGCCCGAGGCGCGCATCGCGATGCCGCGGCCGCACCAGCCGTAGCCGGAGACGACGAGCGTGCGGCCGGCGAGCAGGCGGTTGGTGGCGCGGATGATGCCGTCCAGCGTGGACTGACCGGTGCCGTAGCGGTTGTCGAAGAGGTGCTTGGTCTTGGCCTCGTTGACGGCCATGATCGGGTACTTCAGCGCGCCGTCGGCGGCCATGGCGGCCAGACGGATGACGCCGGTGGTGGTCTCCTCGGTACCGCCGATGATGTACTCGAGCATCTCGGGACGCTCGGCATGGATGCGCCCGACGACGTCGGCGCCGTCGTCCATAGTCATCTGCGGCTTGTGGGCAATGGCCGAGTCGATGTGGCTGTAGTAGGTGGCGGTGTCCTCGCCCTTGATGGCGTACGTGCGGATGCCGTAGTGCTCGACCAGCGCCGCCGCCACGTCATCCTGAGTCGAGAGCGGGTTGCTCGCGGCCAGCACGATGTCGGCGCCGCCGGCCTTCAGCGTACGCATGAGGTTGGCGGTCTCGGTGGTCACGTGCAGGCACGCCGAGATACGCAGCCCGTCGAGCGGCTTGTCGGCTTCGAAGCGCTCGCGGATGGAAGCGAGCACGGGCATGTCGGCGTCGGCCCACTCGATGCGCGCCTTGCCGGCGTCGGCGAGGGACAGGTCTTTAACGTCGTAATCCACTGGGACTCCTTCTGATGTCTCTGGTCAAGTGCCGAGAACCGCAGATTCGGGTCACGGCAACCTGTGCAGTATAGCAAGCGCGAGGCGACGCAGCCGCTCTTGGGCGAGGCGGCCCGTCTCGAGCACCTCGTCGTGCGCAAGCCCGACTCCGGCGGCAGCGTTGGTGACGAGCGAGAGCCCCAAGACGCGCAGCCCCAAAGCCCGCGCCGCGATGACTTCGGGTACGGTCGACATGCCGACCATATCCAAGCCCATACCCCGCAGCATCTCAACTTCGGCGGGCGTCTCGAAGCTCGGGCCGCGAAGCCAGCCGTAGACGCCCTCTGCGACCAGATCCACGTCGGCCTCGGCAGCCGCCATCAGCGCAATGTCGCGCAGCTCGGGATCGTAGGCGTCACGCATCGGGACGAACGGGGTGCCGCCCGCCGGACCGGGCCAGCCCGTCAACGGGTTGTCGCAGGCCAGGTTGATGTGGTCGCTTATCAGCACGAGGTCGCCCGCGTACAGCTCGGGGTTCACTCCGCCCGATGCGTTGGTCACGATCAAGACGCGCGCGCCTAGTGCGCTTGCAAGCCGTGCCGGGAAAGCCGCCTGCCGCGCCGTGACGCCCTGATAGCAGTGCACGCGCCCTTGGAACGCGGCGACACGCTTGCCTCCCAGGTCGCCCAGAACGAGCCGCCCTGCGTGGCCGAGCAACGGACTCTCAGGGACAGGAACTCCGGGGATCTCGGCGTAGTCGATCGCGCGCGCGCCTTGCACTGCATCCGCAAGTCCAGAGAGGCCCGAACCGAGGACCATCGCAACGTCGACCGGAGGCTCGGCGGCCAGAATGGGCGGAAGCGACATGATGAAGTCGTCGGGCATATCTGAGGTCCTCCCCTGCTCGAAACAGTGGGCGCGCGGCGGCGTCCTGCTGGGCATTATCCCCGACGCACGGGCGCTGCAGCGCACGAGGCCCAGGCACAGGCCTGTGATAACCTGACGCAGGCGCGCTCACGAGCGCCCGCGACCTGCAGGAATCGTCTTCTAAGGGTGTCGAGAACATGGCCAGAGTCACCGTCGTCGGAACCGGCTACGTGGGACTTATCCAAGGGGTATGCCTCGCCGACGTCGGACACGACGTCGTCTGTGTCGACCTCGACGAGAGCAAGATCGAGAGGCTCTCGGCGGGCATCGCGACCATCTACGAGGACGGCCTGGAGCCGCTCATCAGAAGCGGCCTGGCCTCTGGCCGTCTGCGCTTCGCCTCGCCCAAGGACGGCTGGGCAGAGCTGCTCGGCGAGATTGTCTTCGTCGCCGTGGGCACGCCCATGGCCGAGAACGGCGGGGCCAACCTCTCCTACGTGCGTGCGGTAGCCGACACAATCGCCGCCGAGGCCACCGAGCCGCTTACGGTGGTCATGAAGTCGACCGTGCCTCCCGGCACTGGCTCGGCGCTGCGCGACCGACACCTGTCGCGTGCCGGCGTGCGCATCGACTACGTCTCAAACCCGGAATTCCTCCGAGAGGGACACGCCATCTTCGACTGGTACCACACCGACCGCGTGGTTATCGGGGGCGACAATCGAACCGCTCTAGACGCCGTCGCGGCGCTCTACGCTTCGCTGGGGACTGAGATCGTCGTCACCGACATCGCCAGCGCCGAGACGATCAAGTACGCGAGCAACGCGTTCCTCTCTACCAAGATCAGCTTCATCAACGAGATCGCCAACCTCTGCGATGCGGTGGGTGCCGACATCGACTCGGTCGCGACCGGCATCGGCCTGGACACGCGCATCGGCCCGGCGTTCCTCAAGGCCGGCATCGGCTACGGTGGGTCGTGCTTCCCCAAGGACACGCGCGCCCTGGACTTCATCTCGACAATCAACGGTTATCAGTTCGACCTGCTCAAGGCCGTCATCGACGTAAACAACCGCCAGCGCCTGCTGCCGCTCATCCAGATCGGCCGGTCGCTTCCCGAGATGTGGCGTCGCAAGATCGCCATCCTCGGCCTGTCGTTCAAGCCGATGACCGACGACGTTCGCGAGTCTCCCGCGCTCGACATCGTGCCGCTGCTGCTCGAAGACGGCGCGCAGGTCACGATGTACGACCCGGTCGCCGGGCCACTGGCCATCGACGGCGCCGTGCGCTGCGACAGCGTCTGGGATGCGCTCGAGGGGGCCTCGGCGGCCGTACTTGTGACCGAGTGGGCCGAGTTCATCGAGCTGGACTGGGCGCGCGTCGCATCGGTCATGGCCGAGCCGCGCATCATCTTCGATGGCCGCAACGCGCTGGACTCGGACGCGATCGAGGCCGCCGGACTGGAGTACATGGGCGTCGGCCGAGCGGGCTCGCACCGCGCGAGCTAGACCGCGCGAGCGCGGGCTGCAGCAGTGCGGATCGCGTGGCGGTGCTATCCGCGCGGCTTCGCGATCGACAGCAGCTCGTCGACGATGATGTCGCGGTTCTCCACTCGCCAGCCCTGACCCGGCCGCTTGCGCGCGAGCTCGATGTCTTCGGGCTTCTCGGCGCGCTTGAGCAGTCCTCGGGCGATTAGGTCGTCGTCTACCGCACCCTGCTCTCCCGCGAAGATCGTGTACGCCGGCGTGCCCAGCACCGCCGCCTCGCGGTTCATCGTGCCGCCCGCCGAGACGATCAGGTCTGCGCTCTTGATCAGCGACACTGCGTCGAGCACGTGCTCCGGGATCTTAGCGTTCTCGGGCAGTTTTGGGGCGAGTTCGGCGGCCTGGTCGGGCGTGCGCGGCAACACGATGCACACCACGCGCGGATCTTCGCCGATGTGGGTGAGTACTGAGTCGAAAAGAGCGTTCTCGAACTGGTGGTACGCCGACATGGTCGCCGGCGGGCGAAGGACAACAAGTACGTTGTCGTCGTCTGCCCCGAGCGACGCACGCAGGTCGGTTGCGGGCGAGTCGGGCTGCAGGTAGACGTGCTCCTTGAGCCCCGGGAAGTGCCCCACACGCTCGGCCTTAGTACCGTGAGCAACGATTGCCGACGTCGGAATCGCTTCCGGTACGAGAATCCGAGTCGCAAGACGCGCGTTTATCGCATAGGAGAGGTTGGCGTGCTCGTAGTCGTGCACGATGAGGTGCGGCAGACCGAGCGCCCACGCCGCGACCGAGAGATCGTTCGAGTTGTGGCTGAACGCCACGTCGAAATGCTTGCCCATGCCATAGGCGATCAACTGCGAGCTGCGGCTGAGCAGACCAAGCGCCTTGGCTGCCGTCGCGCCACCCCGGTGGCGTCCGATAAGCGTGTGCTCGATGTGCTTCTGCTCAAGGAGCGGCATCGTCTGCGCGTAGTCGCGAGCCGTCACGAGCACCTCATGCCCGCCCGCCTCAAGGTCGGCGATGATCGGCTCGAAGAACAACACGTGGGGTGAGTTGGTGATGTCGATCCAGACCTTCATCGGGTAGAGCCACACTCCTCGTAGACGCGAAAGACTCTCTCGGCTTGCATCGCTTCACTGTACGGCAGCGCGCTCGCTCGTGCGTTGGCGGCCAGGCGGGCACGCTCGGCCGGATCGGCCAGTAGCCGCTGCACGGTGTCCGCGAGTGCCGCTGGGTCCTCCGGGGCGAACAGCGCACCGTTCTTCCCGTCATGGACGATTTCGGGCAAGCCGCCGGCGGTGCTGCACGCCACAGGCACGCCGCACGCCAGCGATTCGAGGCAGACGAGCAGCCCGACACCCTCCCGCCGGGATGGCAGCACGAACAGATCCGCCGAGCGAAAAACGTCGACAAGCGCCTCGTGCGAGACGACGGTCTTCAACGCGACGGCGGCACCTAGCGGGGCAACGACTTCGCGGACCTCGGCCATCTCCGGGCCGTGGCCCAGCAACGTTGCTCGGAAGTCGACGCCGCGCTCGCGCAGCAGCACGAGCGCACGGGCCAGATCGGTCACGCCCTTCTGTTCGACGAAGTTGCCGACGAACAACAGATGCGGCACGCCGTCGGGGATTCCTGCGGCGGCCTTGAGCGCGGCAGTGTCTCCCGGCGTGAACAGTTCGGTGTTGACGCCCATGTTGGCGATGACGAACTCGCGGCCGGGAGTCGACTCAACGCCGAAGTTCTCGGTGAGGCGCTCGGCCAGGTAGTTCGAGACGACGATCACGCGACAGGCGCGGTGCAACGCGCGAGTGATGTAGCGCTTCCAGGGCCGCATCTGCCCCGAGAAGATGTCGGTGCCGTGCGCTGTGATGACCAACGGCTTGCGTCGCACGCCAGCGGGAATCAGCGCGAACGCGGCCACAGGCAACAAGTAGTGCGCGTGGACGACGTCGTAGCCTCCCGCCGCTGTAGCGGCGAGCGTCTTGATCAACAGTTCGGCGTACTTGAGCAGGTTGCTGAGCGTTCCGCCCCCACGCCGGCCGGTGTGCACGAGCTTGACCTGCACGCCGTGGCGCATCTCAAGCTCGCGCTTCTGCCGCATCACGAACGAGCCGTAACCCGGTTCGGCAGCTGAGGGATACATGTTCGAGAGCATGAGGACTCTCACGACACTGCCCTCTTGGAGGCGCGCGCCGCGAACAGTCGGGCGTAGAGGCGTGGGCTGAGCATCATCGCAAACAAGCCGGCTGCGTACTTGCGCTTGTCGAGATACGCATCGCCCACGCGCAGGTACTCGGCACGCGCGCCAGCGTACTCGCCCGCGACCACGCGCGTCTCGAGTTCTACGCGCCGGATGCGGATGCGAAGAGCCTCAAGCTTGCGAGCGCATAGGGCGCGTTGCGCCTCGGTGAGCTCGGGCATCGCGGCGAGCGACTCGAAGATGCGGATCTGCGCCTGGGCGTGCGGGATGCGGTTCTTCGACTTGCTGCCCGCGCTCTCAACGTACACCCCGAGTCGCTGCGGGATGAAGCGATGGCGGGCGCCCAGCGCCAACGCCCGCAACCAGAAGTCGTAGTCCTCGGCGTAGCGCAGGTCGCTCCGAAAGCCGCCGAGGCGCTCGAAGAGCTCCCGGCGAAAGGCGGACATGATGAAAACGTGGTTGATGATGATGATGTCGTCCAGAACCAACGACGTCTCACCTGCGTACACCGGCCCCGACAGAAACGGCTCTGTGCGACCTTGCGTCATGAGGCGATCGCCGTTGCACGAGTAGATGTCGTAGTCGGGACAGCGGTCGATGAACGCCGACATCGTGGCCACGTACTCCGGCTTGAGCATGTCGTCGGAGTCCAGCAGCACGCAGAACTCGCCGCTGGCCGCCTCCACGCCGCGATTGCGAGCGACCGAGCAGCCACCGTTTGGGCCGGTGACGACGCGAACGCGCGGATCCGTCTTCGCAAGCGCGTTGGCGACGTCGAGCGTATCGTCCGACGAACCGTCATCGGAGATGACGACCTCGAAGTCGGGATACGTCTGCTCAAGCGCCGAGCGAACTGTCCGCTCGAGAACTTCACTCGCGTTGTATGCGGGGATGATCACCGAGAAGCGCATGTGCGGACCGTGACACCTCTCCTTGGCCGAGGCGCGTCGGCGCAACGACCCTCCGGCAACCAGTCAGTTCCTAGGGGTGCTCTTCGCGGTGCCGTCATCGAACACCCAGCGCATAGCCGCACTGGACGTGAACCAACCGGGTGCCCCTCCCGAGACCGCAGCCCAATCCATCCAGCGGTAGACCGCGCTGCCGCGCCACCAGTCGCTGAAGAAGCAGCGCACGCGGCAGACGAGCCGATTCGCCCACGAGGAACCGCCGACGCCCTCCGACTCCGGATCGCACTGGCGCCGGCGCACCTCGCAGTCCCACAGACCGGAACCAAGCCCGGCCACGATGCCGGCCAGCAGCCAGAAGAAGAGACCCGACTGGGGATGCTGGAACGTGTTGCTCGTGAACGTATTGAGTACCAGTCCGATCAGAACCGAGGCGAGCGCCAGCGCGGTGTACTTCACCTTGGGGTCGACGTCCTTGCGCGTCGCGATGAACAACCCGCGCAGCGCGTACGAGGCGGTGATCACAAAGAACAACAGGCCGCCCACGATGCCGATCTCCGCCGCTAGCTCGAAGTACGAGTTGTGAGCGCCGAAGCCCAGATAGCCCTGGTAGAGCTCCGGGTGCGTCAGCACGACCGCGCGGTACGCATCCAAGAAGTCGCCGGCCCCATAGCCGAAGAGCGGCCGAGAAGCCATCGCTTGTCCCGCAATCTTCCAGATGCCGAGACGAAACTCGGCAGACCCGGAGTTGGCCGTGGACTGCGAGAGACGCGCTGTGACGCCAGGGACCAGCAGGATGCCCGCAGCCCCCAGCGCAGCGACCGCCCCGAGCCAACGTACGTCGACGACGACGACGAAGATGACTACCGCGAGCGCAAGCCCGATCCAGCTACCACGCGTGTAAGTGAGCAGCATCGCGACGACCACGAGTAGTCCGGTTGCCGCCGCAAGCCAACGCGCCCAGCTCTTCTCGGTGAAGACGAGGGCGCCTGTAACGCCGGTAGCGAGCAGTAGATACTCGGCGTAGAAGTTCGAGTTGTAGAAGGTGCCCACCACACGCGTCGAGATCTCGGGCGAGATCCCGTTCATACCTGGAGTCAACTGCGGATCGAGATACTGCGCGAACGCCAACACGGCCGTGGCCGCGGCAGTCAATGCAATCGTCCAGAGCAACACGCGGCGGATCGCCGCGTCCTGTGTCACGACCGAGACCACGATCGCGAGCAGGAAGTACGACGCGTAGCGCACAATCGTGAGCAGCGAGGCGAGCGACCCGCCGTCGGCCGCGACGCTGACGAGCCCCCAGCAGATGAAGGCCAGCGCCGCAGGTCCCATGAGGTACTTGGGCACCGTATCGAGCCCCCTACGCCTCACATAAGGCAAGCACATCAAGATAGCCACAGGCACGCCAAGCACGACCGCATCCACGGAGACCGAGCCGATCACCTTCGGCTGACCGCCGACGGCTGTCACGGCAAGCACGAGGCCGAGAAGTCCGATCGCCGCGAGACTGCGGGCATGATCGTCGGAGAGGCGCAGGCGCACTGGCTACTTCCCGCCAATGGTGAGCGTCGCAATGTTGGCTGTGTCGCACTCAAAGGTCGACGTCATGACCGGCATCGGCTGCTGCGCGTGAAGCAGCAGGTCACCAACTGCGACGCCACTCCCGGTGGGTGTGCCCTTGGTGGTCACGTCGATGTAGATGTCCGTATACACGGTGCTGCTGTAGGGCACGATCTTCCGGGACTGCTGATCCCAGGCTTCGCCGGGCGTCGGAACCCCGCGCACTGCAGTCACCGTTCCGATCGGCTTACCTGTGTTCTTGTATATGACGTCGCCCACCTTGATCAGGCTGGGGCCAACGCCACGGACTGCCGGACACATCACCGTGTAGGTGACGTTCGTGCCCTCGGCGGCCCCGCTGGTCGCCTTGCTGCGTGCGAGCAGGCGGTACACGGCAAAGCCCCCCACGAGAACGGCGACGATCACCAGAAGGTCGATGAGGTTGATCACACCGAACAGCCGGTACTTCCGGTCAAAGATCTGCACGTAGCCTCCAAGGCCGCTGAGATTGGCGAGAGCGCCCGTATGGGCGGTTTTCCATCCTGACAATACTAGGGGGCAACCCGGTTGACCTCAAGCAACACCATGGTATCGAATGCCCCGCGCACTGCTCGGCGCTCTAAGAGGAACGTCCCTTGCCCAGCGCGGCCTTCGCGGCCTGACCCAGTAGCACGACATCTTCACGCTGCAGGATGAACAGCTTCCACGAAGAGATGTCGTTGAACTGCCGGTAGAGGTAGACGGTCGCAAACGAGTTGGCCGTGTACGCCACAGTCGTGGAGATTGCGCCACCAATCATGCCGTAGCGAGGAATCAGGATGATGTTGAGCGCCACGTTGATGACGAGCACGATGCCCGCCATGTAGCTGTTGAGCTCCGGGCGACCCCTCGCCGAGAAGTCGTAGGCGATGATGCGGGTCGCGCTCCACATGACGATACCGGGCAGCAGAACCCACAGCACCACTGCCGCAGGCGCAAACTCGGGGCGGTGCCATACGAGGAAGATGAACGGCTTGACGAGGATAGCCGCAACGACTGAGGCCAGTGCCGTCCCCCACACCACGAGCCGCGTGATGAGCGGAGTGAGCTGCTGCCGGGTCTCCTCGTGCCCGCGAAGCTCGGCGAGCCGAGGCAGCAGCACCGTGCTTACCACCTTCGAGATGATCCACATCGCCTCGGCCATCTGGATCGCGGCGTAGTAGATTCCGCCGTCGGTCTGGCCGAGGAACATCTGCACGAAGAAGAAGTCGACGCGCAGGTTCACGAAGGAGATGACCGTGCTCAGGTGCTGCTTCCACCCGTAGCTGACCGCCTTGCGGCCGTACACCCACCAACTCTCGTGAGTAGTGGCTTCAGGCGCGCGCGCCAGGTACGGCTGCAGCACCCAAAGCGTGATGAGCAGCGAGAGTATCTGCCCGATGAGGAACGCGATGACCGCCGCGATCACGCCCATGTGGAAGCCGAGAATGAGCACCGCAGACACCACAAACGTGGTGAGCTGCACGATCACGGTCAGCGCGTTGAAGCGCTTGAAGTCCTGATGACCCTGCAGGATCGACTGGCAGTAGAACTGCAGCAGGTTAGGCGGGAACGAGGCCAAGCCTATGAAGAGCAGCGTCGTCGGGATGCCCGGGAACCACTTCGCGCCCCAAACGAGAATGATGACGGTCGAGCCGGCCAGGCCCAGCACCGTGATCACGGACCAGATGCGAATGTTGGCTCGCATCACCTCGCGAGCGCTCACGTCGCCACTGGCGATGTGGAAGACGTTTGCGTAGCTGATTCCGAACTCCAAGAGCGTCACCAGCATCGTGGAGAGGAACAGCGCTGCTCCGTACGTTCCGAGCGCCTTTGCCCCAAGCGTACGGCCGAGCATACCCGAGAGCGCCAAACCAATGACGGAGGCGCCAATCTGCGCCGCAAAAGTCAGCATGGCGTTGCCGCCCAGGCGCTTGAGTCCGAGCCCTCGCGAGGCCGACTGGGCGCTCATCGGCGACCTGCCTGCACCGCGCGCACGTGAAGGAAGCGCCAGCAAGCGTCGAGGCCGTTCCTCTGCCCGGGCGTATCGGCGGAGAGATTCCTTGGGCTAACGAGCGTCATCTACACGGTCCTCGAGGTCTGTCGGGTGCGCCGCAACGAACGAACGGAGTCTATACTCACGGTCGGGGTCTCGGCCAATCTGCCATGAAGCCGACAAACGAGCTCGGGCGGTGCCAGCCGACGCGTATGCACTGCAACTTTAGTCGAAACGGGCACCCTGCCCTGCGTGGAGGCACAACTCTGATGAAGAAGGTCCTGCTGATCACAAGCGAGTTCCCTCCGATTACGGGTGGGATTGGTACCTATTGCTACCAGCTCGCGGCAGCGGCAACCAAGCGTGGCCACGACATCACGGTCTTCGCACCGGACTACGGCAAGCCCGCCGAGCAGCTCGGCGACCAAGGCCTGCCATTCCGTGTCGTTCGCTACGCGGGCGGCGCCTACACCGTCCGCGACTTCCCCCGCTTCTTCATGCAGGTGTGGCGCCAGCTCGGATCCGAGAACTACGACGTCGTGCACGCTGGCGACTGGGCATCCGCGCTCATGATGCGCAACGTCAACCGCTTCAAGCGAGTTCCCTATATGGCGATGGTGCATGGCACCGATGTGCTCCTCATGCCTCACTCGCGCCAGATCAAGCTGCTCGGATCCAAGATCTTCGAGATGCCTGAGCGCATCATGACCAACAGCGCGTTTACTCGGTCGCTGCTGCTCGAGAACTTCCCGCAGGTTGATCCGGCTCGCGTACACGTCGGGCTGCTCGGAGTTGGTCCTGAGTGGTTCGACGACGTGCCTAACGCGGATGCGGTCCTCGCGCGCCTCGGCATAGCTCGGGACCGCTTCTGTCTGCTGACCGTCGCTCGCCTCGACGAGCGCAAGGGCCACAGGCTGGTATTCAGAGCGCTGCAAGATCTCCCCTCCGATATCGCCGAGAACATGACCTACGTAGTCGTGGGCAAGGGTGACGCCGAGTACACCGACCAACTTCGCGTCCTTGCAGCCGAGAACCCGGTGCCCACCGTCTTCACCGGCCCCGTCTCCAACGACGACCTGCGGGCGCTGTATGCGTCGGCGGATGTTTTCTGCATGCCGGGTGAGCCTCATCCTCGGCGTGTGGAGGGTTTCGGACTCGTATACCTGGAGGCCGCTGCGCAGGGCGTTCCCGCGATTGCCTCTCGCGTCGGAGCGATTCCCGAGGTCGTCGTCGACGGCACCACCGGAATCGTGATCGAGCCGGCCGACTTCGAGGCGCTGCGGAACGGCATCGCGCGTCTCTATGGGGACCGAACGCTGCTTGCCGCGCTGGGGGAGAACGCCCGCCAGTGGGCACAGGGCTTCACATGGGACCGATGCGCTGCTCAGACCTACGAGGACGCCCAGTAGGTTCGCAAGCCTAACGTGATACGCGACCGTCGCTACTGAGTCGTCACCGTGGCCGCAGGAATCTGGCTGATATTCCAGTCCTTGCCCACGACCACCAGGATCTCAGTGGGAGACGAGTACAGTCCGCGACTCTGCACGATCTTGGTGCCCGGCATGAGCGTCGCAGCCACCGCCTGCGCTGCGGCGAGATTCGTCTTGTAAACCACCAGGGTGGTCTTGTAGACGTTTTGGTTGGCGTTGCCGACGGTCTTGATCGTGAAGCCCTTCGCCTTCAGGATCGCCGCCGCCTGAGCACCGTAGCCAGACACACCTGCACCGTTGCGGACCGTGATCTTGATCAACTTCGGATTCTTGATCGTAGCCCCGCCCGTGCTCGCGCCGGTCACCGTCGCGGTTGTGCTCCCGGTCGGGTTGGGAACGTCGGAAGCGTTGGCGGCCTTGTTGAACGGCTCACCGTTCTTGAAGTTGGCGACCAGAACCTGCATCTTGGCCAGATCCGGAACCTCGTACGGGCTGACCCACGTTCCGCCGACAGTGGCCGTGTACATGTTCTTCGAGCCCACGCCCTTCATTGCCAAGGCCGTCTTCATCATGTCCATCAGAGACAGGTCGGTCTGAACATAGGGCGAGATGCCGTTGACGACCTTGACCATCGTGGGGATGTCGGTACGGTGTGCCAATTGATCGGCGAGCGCGCGGAAGAATATCTGCTGATCGCTCATCCGCCCGATATCCTGGTCGGCGAACTGATGACGAGCGCGAACGAATGTGAGCGCGTGCTCTCCATCGAGCTTCTGGTAGCCGGCCGGAATCTTCGCCGCGCGCTGATGCACGCTCTGGCTGGCGGCAGCCTTGTCGTCGATGGCCACCGGCACGTTGACCCAGATACCGCCCATCTGATTGACGGCGTTCTCGAAGCCAAGGAAGTTGACTTCCATGTAGTTGTTGATGGGAAGACCGGTGAACTGCTTGACCGTCTTGACCGTCAGCGCGGCGCCGCCGTAGGCGTGAGCCGCGTTGATCTTGGCGTAGCCGTGGCCCGGGATGAGGACCTTCGTGTCGCGCGGAATCGACAGCATCCAGACCTTCTTGGCCTGCGGGTCGATGCGCGCCACGATGATGGTGTCGGTACGATACGCCGTGTCACCTTTTCGGAAGTCGGCTCCCAGAAGCAAGATGTTGAAAGGCTGGCCGGGCGAGGCCTTCGTCAGCGTCAGAGCCAGCTTCTCCTTGTCGGGCACGGTCATCGTGGTCTCGAGGCTCTTCGCCCACGCGAACACACCCACTGCGCCGAGCACCGCGATGAGCACGAGGACCGCCAAGACGCCGACCACAATCTTCTTCGTGCGGCTGCGACGTCGGTCGCGCTCTGCCCGCAAACGGGCTGGCGCCGCCTCGACACCGGGGCGGCGCGCCGCGTCCTGGAGTGGAGTCGATCCATCGCCGGTCAACACCCGCTCGGCCGGAATTCGAGTGCGGCCAGAGCCGCCCTGCGAACCTGAACCAAGGGATCCGCCTGTCGAGTGCTTGCCCATTCGCGTCCTTTGACCTTGTCGGAGATTCTTCTGGCACACGGCTGGGACCATCTTACTCGGGAGTACTCCCCGTCCCAGCACGCTCAAAGAGCGAAGACCCTGCCACCACACGAGCTACTCGGCGAACCGTCATCTGCTCGATCGCACACGATTATCGTGCCTGCCGAGAAGGTCTCGGCGCCTCGTGACCGAGCCGTAACGCTCCCGTGGAGCGCGCGGTGTGGCGCTCAACGCCCCGCGACACCGTGTTGTCCTGTGCTATTCGTCGCCGAGCAGCACGATTCCCATCGCGACTTCAGACTCGTCGGGAAGCACGCACGATCCCGTCACAACCGAGTTGTCGCCGACGACACACTCCTTGCCGAGAACCGCCCCCGCGTGCACGACTGTGTGGCTGCCGATGACGGTTCCGGCCCCGATGGTCGTGCCCTCGGGCGGCGTCGCGCCCTCCTCGAGGAAGTCGGGAAACCTCCCGACCAGCGCGAAATCCTGCACGATGCAGCCTTCGCCCAAGTCGACATTCTCGCAGATGGTCACGTGATCGCCGATGACGCATCCCTTGCGCAACTTAGCACCTGCGCGGACGTGGACAAACGATCCGATCGTCACGTCTTCAAAGATTGCGACGGCCTCGTCGACGATGGTGAACGGCGACGGCGTGAATCCTGGGTTCACGAGTGCCGTCGGGTGAACATAAGCGGTCACGTAGTGGTCGACCTCCTGAGCTGCGGGCTAGAGACGGAAGACCTTGTCGCCGTCGAACTCCTTCAGCGCGTTACGCGTGTCAAGGATGAGCTTCGAGCTGCGCCAGATGAGGTGATAGTCGATGTTGCGGTGATCGGTTACCACCAGAACTGCGTCGCATCCAGCGATTGCTTCCTCGGTCAGCTCGATCGGAGCGACAGTGTTGCCTCGGACACAGAACGTGGGCACGAATGGGTCGTGATAGACAAGGTCGGCCTCGGCGTCGAGAAGCAGCTCGGCGATCTTGATAGCCGGGGACTCGCGCATGTCGTCGATGTTGGCCTTGTAGGCCACACCGAGCATCATGATCTTCGAACCAGCGAGCGGCTTGCGGTGCGTGTTGAGCGCCTCCATCAGACGCTTGACCACGTAGTACGGCATCGCCTCGTTGGTCTTGCCGGCAAGCTCGATGAATTCGGTGTGCAGATCGAACTGACGAGCCTTCCACGAGAGATAGAACGGGTCGATCGGAATGCAGTGGCCACCAAGGCCCGGGCCCGGGTAGAACGGCATGAAACCGAACGGCTTGGTCTTGGCCGCGTCAACGACCTCCCAGATGTTGATGCCCATGCGCTCCGAGACAATCAGGAGCTCGTTCATGAGTGCGATGTTGACGCAGCGGAAGATGTTCTCGAGCAGCTTGGTCATCTCGGCGGCGCGCGTCGAAGATACCGGGACGATCGTGTCGAGGAACGAGCCGTAGAAAGAGACCGCGATCGCGGTGCACTCGGGAGTGACGCCGCCGACAACCTTGGGGGTGTTCTTGGTCTGGTAGATCGGGTTGCCGGGATCGACGCGCTCAGGCGAGAAAGCGAGGTGGAGATCGGTTCCCACCTTTAGCCCGTGAGCCTCCAAAATCGGCTGAACAATCTCCTCGGTGGTGCCGGGGTAGGTCGTCGACTCGAGCGTGACCAGCACACCCGGCTTGAGGTACGGCGCGATCTCACGCGCCGCGGACTCCATGAACGAAGTGTCGGGCTCCTTCATCTCGTTGAGTGGCGTCGGCACGCAGATCGCAATCGCATCGCACTCGCCCGCACGGGCGAAGTCCAGCGACGCCTCAATCAGCCCAGCGTTGACCTGCTCGGCCAGCTCGGCCGTCGGGACGTCCGGGATGTAGCTTTCGCCAGCCATGATCCGGGCAATCTTGTCCGCCGAAACATCCAGACCGATGACCTTACGGCCGGTCTTGGCCATCTCGACAGCCAGCGGCAGGCCCACGTAGCCCAAACCCACGACGCCGAACACGGCCGTGCCATCGTTCAGACGTTGCTCAAGTGACATGGATTGAAACTCCCTCGATCGGGTCTGCAAGAGCCGCGAACACTCCGGCCGCGCCCTTGAGGGCCGCCGCGGGTGATGAATCGGGTCATTTTATCGCAAACATGAGCTCGCCCGAGACGGCAAGTTGGCCGTCCACGCTCGCCTTGGCTTCCCCGAACCCGATGGGGCCCCGCGTGCGCGTGATCGTGCACTCGAGTCGTAGCGTCTCGCCGGGCACAACCTGACGCTTGAAGCGCACCTTGTCGATACCGGCGAAGAACGCGAGCTTACCCTGGTTGGCAGGCAGCGAGAGCATCGCTACCGCACCGCATTGCGCGAGCGCTTCGACGATCAGCACGCCCGGCATGACAGCGTAGTCGGGGAAGTGGCCGGGCACCCAGAAAGCCGTCTCGACAACGTCGAGCTCGCCTATGGCCGAGATTCCCGGCTCGAACTCGAGCACACGGTCGACGAGCAGGAACGGGTCACGGTGCGGGATGATCGCCTCGATGGCGGCCCTGTCGAGCATCGGTACTCCCATCGCTGGTGGCTAGTGGGCTAGTGGGTCCGTCGCTCGATATCGGCTCCGAGTGACGCGAGCTTTGCCACGAAGCGCTCGTAGCCTCGGTCGATGTGATAGATGTCGCCTACCGTGGTCTCCCCGTCCGCGCACAGCGCAGCCAGCACGAGCGCGGCTCCCCCACGCAGGTCGGGACTCTTGACCGGCGCGCCCGAGAGCTGCGAGACGCCCTTGACGAGCGCATGGTGCCCCTCGATGCGGATGTCGGCGCCCATCCGGCCGAGTTCGTCGGCGAACATGAAGCGGTTCTCAAAGACGTTCTCGGTGATGATACTGCTGCCCTCGGCGACAGCCATCAGCGCCATGAACTGCGCTTGCATGTCGGTGGGAAAGCCGGGGAACGGCAGCGTCTGCACATCGACCGGCCGAGCCGAGCCCAAGCGCTCAACGACGACGCCGTCGGGTAGGCATTCGACGGTGCAGCCTGCCTGACGCAGTTTGGCGATGACCAGCTCGAGGTGCGCGGGGTCGAAGCCACGCACGGTGACAGGCCCGCCGGCGATCGCACCGGCCACGATGAACGTGCCGGCTTCGATGCGGTCGCCCACGACGCGATGGTCTGTCGGATGAAGCGCTGTCACGCCCTCCACCGTAACGACGGGCGAACCGCCGCCGGTGATCTTGGCACCCATGGCGTTGAGGAAGTCGATCAGGTCGACGATCTCGGGCTCCCGCGCTGCGTTCTCGATGACTGTAGTACCCGCCGCGACAGCGGACGTCGTGAGAAGGTTCTCGGTAGCGCCCACACTGGGGAAGTCGAGCACGACGTGTGCTCCGCGCATCCCGCCCTCGGGCGCCACAGCGTCGATGTAGCCGTGATCGGTGTGCATCTCGATTCCCAGCGCCGAGAGGCCGGCGATGTGCATGTCGATCTTGCGCGAACCG
The DNA here is from genome assembly GCA_031292615.1 of Coriobacteriia bacterium. Classification (NCBI taxonomy): domain Bacteria; kingdom Bacillati; phylum Actinomycetota; class Coriobacteriia; species Coriobacteriia bacterium. The sequence continues at coordinate 18,106 of JARLGT010000123.1, forward strand.
ATGTTGCACCCGCCTGGCATCGCAACTCGCGCCTGCCCGAAGCGCGCGATCAGCGGCCCGAGCACCGACGTCGACGCGCGCATCTTGACGACCAGCTCATAGGGCGCCTCGAAACTGTCGACGTTGGTGGCGTCGATCTCCAAGGCGTGATCGGTCCGAGTGACGCGAGCGCCGAGACCTTCAAGCACCTCGGTCATGATGTCGACGTCGGCGATTTGCGGCACGTTGGATATGCGCGTGATGCCCGGCGCCAGCAGTGCCGCGGCCATCAGCTTGAGTACGGAGTTCTTGGCGCCCTCGACCTGGACCTCGCCGGAGAGCGGCCTACCGCCGCGAACGATGATTGATTCCATGTGGGTCAGGATACCGTACCTTCCTCAGGCTCTTGGGCTGGCGTAACCGGCGCGTGACCTTGGGGCGAAGCGAGCAGCGGGGGCGAATCCGCTATTCGCGGACCCGCCCCCGGCGTAGATAGCTATGCGGCGCGGCTACTTACCGCTGCGCCTCTCGGCGACCGTGAGCTGAGTCTGCGCCCAGTTCAAGTCGCGGGTCATCTCCTCGCGCTCTTCCTCGGCATCCGCAGGAAGCTCGGCAATGCGGGCCTTGATGAGCTCGGCCGACTCCCTGGCGCGCCCGGCGTCGATCTGCGAGACAGCCACGGCGTTGTCGGCCAGCACGATGACCTTGTCCTCGTGAACCTGCAGGTAGCCGCCGGAGATCGAGAAGTACTCCCAGTCTGCCGCGCCGTCGCCGA
>JARLGT010000124.1 GCA_031292615.1 Coriobacteriia bacterium
AACCGCTTGTGATCTAGCAGTGAGGACGTAAGGCAATGCCGATGGCGACAACCGATATCACCGCAATCTGGAACGATGTCCTGGCTATTGTAAGAGCCGAGCTCAATACTCCCAGCTTCAAGACGTGGTTCGAACACACGGCCCCGGTTGAACTCACCGACGACGGCGTCTTCGTTGTTGGAGTCCAAAACGACTTCGCCCGTGCCTGGCTTGAGGAGCGCTACGCACAGAGGTTAAGCGCTGCACTCCGTCAGGTCGTCGGCACTGACATGACTGTGCGCATCGTCGTCGACCGATCCGCCCAGACCCTGGCCGAAGTCGCGGAGTCGGAAGCCGTAGCGGCCGAGCAGGAGGTTCAAGACGGATCGTCTACAGCGGATGCCACGTTCACCGCTAACCCCACCCCTATCAGCGACTTCGATCCGAAGTACACGTTCGACTCGTTCGTGAGTGGTGAATCTAATCGGTTTGCGCGCAACGCAGCACAGGCTGTAGCAGAAGCTCCGGGTCTCAAGTACAACCCGCTGTTTATTTGGGGCGGGCCGGGCCTTGGCAAGACGCATTTGCTGCAGGCAATCGGCCACTACGTTACTCAGAATTACCCCCATAAGAAGGTCATCTACGTGACCTCCGAGCAATTCACCAACGACTACATTGACTCCATCCGGGCGAAACGAATCGACGGGTTTCGCCAGAAGTACCGCTCGGTGGACGTCCTCCTGATCGACGACATTCAGTTCCTGGAGACCAAGGAGGGCATCCAGGAGCAGTTCTTCAACACGTTCAACGAGCTGCAGCGACGCGGTAAAGCGATCGTGCTTGCCTCGGACAGGCCTCCGAAGGACATCAACATGGAGGAGCGTTATCAGAGCCGGTTCGCGATGGGTTTGCTCGCTGACGTTCAGCCACCGGATGTGGAGATGCGTTTGGCGATTCTGCGCGAGTTCGCGGAAGCTGAGAACATCCGGGTGCACGACGATGTGCTCGAGTTCCTCGCAAATATCGCGACTCCTAATATCCGTGAAATGGAAGGTGCCATGATCCGAATCGGCGCTTGGAGAGATCTCTCCAAGCGCCCGGTTGTTGATCTTGAGACAGCGCGCGAAGTTCTCAAGGACTTCTTCCCGGAGCGTTGTACCCGCCCTGTGTCGCTGTCGGCGATTCAGCGTGAGGTGTGCCGTTACTACTCAATGAGTCACGCCGACCTCATCGGTAGTAAACGATCGCAAGCTATCGTCTATCCTCGGCAAATCGCTATGTACCTGTCGCGCGAACTGACGGATCTGTCGCTACCTAAGATCGGTGAGGGTTTCGGTGGCCGGGACCACACAACCGTTATGCACGCGACGGCTAAGATTCAGAAGCTAATGGGTGAGCAAAGACAGGTCTATACCGAGATTCAGCAGTTAACGAACGCTGTCAAGCAGCGCAGTTCCACCTGATTGACGAGTGAGGGCTGTAATTGGCCCTGTTGAAACCTCTGGGGACAAGTTCTGGATAGACTGAGGACAACAGTGCTGAGATCGGTGACTGCTTAGAGAGCTGGGGAAGGTGTGGATGTTCTGAAACATTGCGTCCACACCAAGAAAGAATAGATACGCCGGGAATCACGTGCTTGAAGGCTGATTGTCCACATATGCACAGTCCTTATTAAGACTGCTACTAGATGTTGAAAGAGAAAGGAACAGTACATGAAGCTCAGCGTCGCCCGAAGTGAACTACTCGACGCCCTGTCCGTCGTCAGCAAGGGGATGTCCGCTCGCTCGACTCTCCCTATTCTGTCAGGAATCCTTGTCTCAGCTGCCGGCGGAGAGATACAGCTTCAAGCCACAGATCTCGAGGTGTCCGTCAGAAGGTCGTGTCCCGCTCTTATCGAGGGAGAAGGTCAGGTCGTTGTCCCCGGCAAACTCTTGACTGAGATTGTAAGGAGTCTGCCGGAAGCGGCGGTAACCATCGAAACAGAAGGGGAGACCGCCCACATTCGTTGCCAGCACGCATCCTTCACCGTGAAGACACTGAATGCGAATGACTTTCCGAAGTTTCCAGAGGTAGTTATCGATAAGACAATCTCGCTGCCGGGTTCTGTCATGAGTTCAGTCGTCCGGCGGGTAGCTCGCTCAGTGAGCAGAGACGAAACCCGAGCAACACTAACGGGAGTTCTCGTCGTGGTTGAAGGACCATCTCTTCGGATGGTGTCCACCGACTCTTACCGGCTTGCAATCAGTGAGGTCGTTCTCGAAGAGAGCGCTGGGGAAGGGATTGAGGTCGTGGTTCCAGGCAAGGCATTGGACGAAGTGACCCGCCTCGCGTCAGAGGGGCAGACGATCAACATTGGCCTTTCTGAGAATCAGATCGTCTTTGAGTTTGGTAGCACAACATTCGTGACTCGCCGGATTGAAGGCAACTTCCCAGACTATAAAAAGATTGTTCCTAAGGACTCCGGGACGTTCGTCGAGATATCAGGCGAAGAACTTGCCTCCGCCGTAAAGCGCGTCTCATTGATGGCGCTACACAACTCGCCAATCAAACTGTCAGTAAATGTCGCCGATCAAACACTCTCGCTCTCGGCGGCCACACAGGACGTCGGCGATGCTTCCGAGGATTTGATGGTCAAGACAGAGGGAGAAGACGTCTATATCGCGTTTAATCACTCTTTCCTGATGGACGGATTGAATTCGGCCGGCTCGGAGACGGTTCGCATCGAGATCAAGGACCATGAGAAGCCAGGGCTGATCAAGAGTGTCTCGGAAGAGGGATTCCTCTACGTCCTCATGCCTGTCCGTACCGGCTAGTCAGGCGTGGGCCTTCTCGTCACACATCTCGAATTCACTGATTTCCGCAGCTACGGGAGGCTCGAGCTCGAGCCAGGACCCGAACTGACGATTCTGGTCGGACCGAACGCCACCGGTAAGACGAACATCATCGAAGGAATCGAGCTTCTCACGGCTGCCGAGTCATTCAAGCGTCCAGCTTGGAGTGACGTCGTCCGGTGGGGTGCTGACGAGGCACGGCTGGAGATGAGAGCCGAAGGCGACGGTCGGGTACTCGACACCGTGATGTATGCGACGTGTTCAGGGCGACGGTCGTACAAGGTCAACGGTAAGACCCGTAAGCGCGTTTCAGAGGTCGCGGGAATCGTGCCCTGCGTCGTGTTCACGCCGGACGACCTACGCATCGTCAAAGACGCCGCCGAGAAACGCCGTGCCGCGGTCGACAGCGTGGGCGATCAACTGTCACCGGCCTATCGTGGCGCACGCGTCGAGTTCGAACGGATACTCAAGCACCGAAACAGCCTGCTGCGAGAGGAGATGCGCGACGAGGAGATGTTGACACTGTGGACTTCTCGGCTAGCCGAGTCGGGCGTGGCGTTCAGCGGACACAGGAGAAGGCTCTTCGAGCGGATTTCAACCAAGATGTCAGAGGTGTATTGCACGCTGTCTGGTGGGGAGAGCCTAGTGGCCTCCTACGAACCTTCATGGGAAGGCCGGGCGGGAACAGAAGGCGAGCCAAGAGACCTGATGGATCGAGCGATTGAGTTGCGCGGCCGAGAAGAGAGAGCGCGATCTACGACGCTGGTCGGGCCGCACCGCGACGAGATAAGCTTTGCCGTCGACGGCCGATCCGCCCGCACCTTCGCCTCACAGGGACAGCAGCGGACGATCGCTCTCGCCTGGAAGCTCGCCGAGGTGGGCGTGATTACAGAGATAGGTGGTCAACCACCTGTGCTCCTGCTCGACGACGTGATGTCCGAGCTCGACGAGGCGAGGCGCCACGCCCTAGCTAGGTTCGTAGGAGACGCCGCACAGACGTTCGTGACCACGACGAACATCGGCTATTTCGAGAAAGAGCTGGTCGATCGAGCGCTCGTTGTGGAGCTCGCATGAGTCGCCATGGGCGCCAGACAGAGCTTGGCCCTGCGCTGGATGGGGTGATGCGCCGTCTTGATCGGAAGAGCGGCGGCGCATACACGTCGGCACGAGTGATCCTCGCCTGGGACCGAGTGGCGGGGGAGGGTATCGCGAAGCACACAACCGGGGCGCATCTGCGCGAAGGCGTGCTGGTCGTGTACGTCGACAGCAACTCCTGGGCGACGCAGTACTCCGCGATGGCCGAGCAGTATCGGACTTCAATCAACAAGGAACTCGGCGAGGAACTGGTAAGCAGTCTGCGCTTCACTGTGTCTCGTAAGGTTGCCGACGACCATAGGCTGCAGAGGGCCGAGGTTGAACTCGAGCAGTTCTACAGCGAGGACGATGTCCCATCGATCCGGCTGACCCCGATTGAAATGGCGCAAATCGAATCGTCAGTGGCTGAGATACCAGACGCCGAGCTTCGCGAGGCGGTCCTGCGGGCGACCGTGAAGGACATCGAGTGGAAAAAGGGTCTTGCTGCGAAGAACGAGTCGCAGAAGCGACCACAGGGCGTCTGAGGCCTATTCTGGGCGCTCGTACCCAATCTGTTGTGGTAAGATTAGCCGTGTCACCACTACATGTCGTGGCTCCAGTTACTTGGCAGCCCTTCTTCCCGCATGGGCAGAAAAGGAGCGAGTGTGCCCGCTGACGCATCGTACTCAGGAAAAGACATTCAGGTCCTGGAAGGCCTTGAGGCGGTCCGTAAGCGACCGGGCATGTATATCGGTTCGACCGGCCCCAAGGGTCTACATCATCTCGTGTACGAGATCGTCGACAACTCGGTCGATGAAGCCCTTGCGGGCTACTGCACTCATATCGAAGTCATCATCCATGCCGACAACGGCATCACAGTCTGCGACAACGGCCGAGGCATCCCGGTCGACAGGCAGGCAAAACTCAAGAAGTCAGCGCTGGAAGTGGTTATGACCGTCCTGCACGCCGGTGGCAAGTTCGGCGGCGAGGGCTACAAGGTTTCTGGTGGACTACACGGCGTCGGTGCAGCCGTCGTGAACGCACTTTCCTCGCGCGTCGAGGTCGTAGTTCAGCGGGACGGATACGTCTGGACCCAGAACTACGACCACGGCAAGCCGCAAGGCACCGTCGCCCAGGGCGTGAAGACCAAGAAGACGGGGACCACGACGACCTTCTGGGCCGATCCTGACGTGTTCGAGACCACGATCTACGACTACGACACGCTAGGCACCCACTTCCGCGAGACGGCGTTCCTCAACAAGAACCTCAAGATCACGCTCACCGACGAGCGGGAGCTTGAGCCACGCATCGAAGAGTTCAAGTACGCCGGCGGGATCATCGACTTCGTGAAGTACCTCAACGAAAACAAAGACACCGTGAACTCCAAGCCGATCTACTTTGAGGCCGAGGGTCCCGAAGGCGCCGTCGAAGTCGCCCTGCAGTGGAACATGGGGTACGCCGACTCTGTTCTGGCGTTCGCCAACAACATCAATACGCATGAGGGCGGCACGCACCTCGATGGGTTCAAGAACGCACTCACGAGAACCATCAACGACTACGCGCGCCGCCAGGGCATTCTCAAGGAGAAGGAAGACAACCTCTCCGGCGACGACATCCGAGAAGGCCTGGCCGCAGTGATCTCGGTGAAGCTGCACGATCCACAGTTCGAAGGGCAGACCAAGACCAAGCTTGGCAACATGGAGATGCGCGGCTTGGTTCAGTCGGCTGTGACCCAGGGCCTCTCCGAGTACCTCGAAGAGCACCCGGGACCGGCTCGGCAGATCGTCACCAAGTCCGCTCAGGCCGCCAAGGCTCGCGCAGCCGCACGCAAGGCACGCGAACTGACCCGCCGAAAGGGGCTACTCGAGTCTTCAACGCTGCCGGGTAAGCTGGCCGACTGCTCGATTCGCGACGCGTCGCTCACGGAGCTCTATCTGGTCGAGGGCGACTCGGCCGGCGGCTCGGCCAAGCAGGCACGCGACCGCTCGTTCCAGGCGATCCTTCCGCTTCGGGGCAAGATCCTCAACGTACAGCGCGCTGGCTTGAACCGCGCGTTGGGCAGCGAGGAGATTCAAGCGATCATCACCGCCATGGGCACCAGCGTGGCCGAGGAGTTCTCGCTTGAGGCCGCGCGGTACCACCGCGTCATCATCATGACCGACGCCGACGTCGACGGGGCTCACATCCGGTGTCTGATCCTGACGTTCTTCTTCAACTTCATGAGGGAGATGATCGAGAAGGGCTACGTCTACATTGCGCAGCCGCCGCTGTTCAAGATCAGCGTCGGGAAGAAGCACAGCTACGCGTACAGCGACGACCAGCTGCAGCAGGAGCTAGCCCGTCTGCCAGAGGGCGCCAAGTCCTCCATCCAACGCTACAAGGGTTTGGGTGAGATGAACCCGGAGCAACTCTGGGAGACCACGATGGACCCGACAAAGCGCACGCTCATGCAGGTGACCATGGATATCGAGAACGACTTGCTTGAGCGCAAGGTCTTCGAGGACCTCATGGGCGACTTGGTGGAGCCCCGCAAGGATTTCATTCAGCGCCATGCCAAGGACGTGCGCTTCCTCGATATCTAGCCGAGAAGGGTGGGGACGCGCGGGACGTGAGCGACCAGGGATTCGACTTCCGACCACCGTCCGAGCGGCGGGAGGCAAGGCGGTTCGAGCCCCCGCCGTGGGAGCGGGACCAGTTCGAGCAGCGAGCGCGCGAGCAGGCCGAGCGCGAGGCAGCCGCCGAGGTGGCGCGCGCCGAGGTGTTGGCGCAGCAGGAGGCGGCGCGAGCAGCCGAGCAAGCAGCCGAGCCGCCCGAGCCCAAGTCGGGAGCCATTGCCGGCGAGTCGGTTGAAGGTGAAGCGCTCCAGCAGGGCGCAGAGTTGAGGACGTCGGCCGAGGCCCACACGGCCGAGCTCGACGAGAAGCAGGTCGCGCTGATGATGCTCGACCTAAGGGCCGAGGAGCCTCCAGCGCTGGAAGGCGCCTGGGTCGTGAGCATGGCGGCCGGCCTGATAGTGGCGCTCATAGGGTTTGCCAGCGCGATCTGGGGTGGCGTTGCTCTCTCGAAGCGTGGTCTACCCGTGGCGGGAACGCTCGGCGGATTCATCCTCTTGGCATTCGGCCTAGGATTCCTGGGCTTGGGCGGTTGGTTGGTCTTCCAGGCTCTACGACAGCAAGGAGTGCTCTAAGTGTCAGACGAGAACGGGACGATCGACATGAGCGGCACGACGCTGCTCCCGATCGAAATCCAGACCGAGATGCGTAACTCGTTCCTGGAGTACTCGATGAGCGTCATCGTGGCTCGAGCACTCCCGGACGTGCGCGACGGCCTCAAGCCTGTCCACCGTCGCATTCTGTACGCGATGAACGAGTCGGGCCTGACGCCTTCTCGCGCGTACAAGAAGTCGGCATGGACGGTCGGCGAGGTGCTCGGCAAATACCATCCTCACGGCGACACGGCGGTGTACGACACGATGGTGCGCATGGCGCAGCCGTTTGCGATGCGAGCGCCGCTGATCGACGGCCACGGCAACTTCGGCTCGGTCGACGGCGACTCAGCCGCCGCGATGCGCTACACCGAGGCGCGACTCCAGCGCCTCGCGATGGAGCTGCTGCGCGACCTCGACAAGGAGACGGTCGACTTCGGCCCGAACTACGACGAGTCGCTCCAAGAGCCGCTGGTTCTTCCGGCGCGCTACCCGAACCTGCTGGTGAACGGCTCGGCGGGTATCGCGGTGGGCATGGCGACCAACATTCCGCCGCATAACCTCGGCGAGGTCATCGACGCGACGTCGCTACTCATCGACAACCCCGAGGCCACCACCGACGAGATCATGGCGGTGCTCCCGGGTCCGGACTTCCCGACTGGCGGCACGGTGATGGGTCTCGACGGGATCCGCTCGGCGTACGAGACGGGCCGAGGGTCGATCACGATTCGCGGCAAGGCGCACATCGAACAGACGTCGACCGGGCGCACGCGCATCATCATCAGCGAGATCCCGTACCAGGTGAACAAGTCCAAGCTGGTCAGCAAGATCGCCGAGCTGGTCCGCGAGAAGAAGCTTACCGAGATCAGCGACCTGCGCGACGAGTCGGACCGCAAGGGTATGCGCGTGGTCATCGAGCTCAAGCAGGCGTGCATTCCGCAGGTCGTGCTCAACAAGCTGTACAAGCACACGCAGCTACAGCAGGGCTTCGGCGTCATCATGCTGGCGCTCGTGGACGGCGTGCCGCGCACGCTCTCGCTCAAGGAGATGCTGCAGTACTACATCGGGCACCAGAAGGACGTCATCACCCGCAGGACCAAGTACGAGCTGCGCAAGGCCCAGGAGCGCGCCCACATCCTCGACGGCCTGATGATTGCGCTGAACAACATCGACGAGATCATCCGGATCATCCGTGCGAGCGACGACGACGTCGAAGCCAAGGCAGCGCTCATCGCGCGCTTCGGCCTGACCGAGATCCAGACCGATGCGATTCTTGAGATGCGCTTGCGCCGCCTGACCGGGCTTGAGCGTCACAAGATCGAGGAAGAGCTCGAGGAGCTGCGCAAGAAGATCGAGTGGTTCACCAGAGTGCTGGCCGAGGAAGGTCTGTTGCTGCAGATCATCAAGGACGAGATGGGCGAGGTCCGCACGAAGTTCGCGAACAAGCGCCGGACCGCCATCACCAACGCAGCCAAGGACCTCGACGTCGAGGACCTCATCGCCGAGGAGGACATGGTCGTCACCATCACCAAGACCGGCTACATCAAGCGCCTGCCGGTTGCGACCTACCGCCAGCAGAAGCGCGGCGGCAAGGGGCTTCAGGGCGTCAACCTCAAGGACAACGACTTCGTCGAGCATCTCTTCATCGCGAGCACCCACGACTACGTGCTCATCTTCTCGACCAGGGGCAAGGTCTACCGCATGAAGGTGCACGAGCTGCCAGTGGGCTCCCGCCACGCGCGCGGCACGGCAGTGGTCAACCTGCTGCCGTTCGAGCAGACCGAGAAGATAGCGGCCGTAATCAACACCAAGGTGTTCTCGCCGGATGAGTACCTCATGTTCGCCACCAAGCACGGCATGGTGAAGAAGACCGCCATCGGCGCGTACGATCGCTCGCGTCGCGACGGCATCATCGCCATCAACCTGCGAGACGATGACGAACTGATCTCGGTGCGTCGCGTCCGTGAGGGCGAGAAGGTCGTCATGGTGTCCTCTGCGGGCAAGGCGATCAAGTGGGATGAGTCGGAAGCCCGCCCGATGGGTCGCGACACGATGGGCGTCAAGGGCATGACCATTAAGCCCGGCGAGTCGATGCTGGGCATGGAGATCGCGCCGAAGGGTACCGAGCTGTTCGTGGTCACGGAGCGCGGATACGGCAAGCGCACGGCCGTGGACGACTACCCCGAGCATCACCGCGGCGGGCAGGGTGTTCGTACGATCCAGGTGACGCCCAAGAAGGGCGCGCTTATCGGCATGAAGATCGTCTCGCCGGCTCACGAACTGATGCTCATCTCCGAGGAGGGCGTGGTCATCCGCGTCAAGGCCGAGGACATCAGCAAGCTCGGCCGCTCGACGCAGGGCGTCAAGGTGATGAACGTCGCCGAGACCGACCACGTGACGGCGATCGCGCGAGTGAGCGGTGGCAACAAGAAGAAGGCTCCGAAGGTTTCCGAGGGTCAGGGCATGTTGCCGGTCGAAGGCGAGCGCACCGTCTCCGACGAGCCCGACGAGATCGAAGACGAGACCGAGGACTTGATGGCCGAGGAGTTCGAGGACGCCGAGGATGCCGAGGCGACCGAGGCCGAGGACGAGTAGCCCTCCACCTGACTGCGCCGCGGCTCGCCGGGGGCGCATGTTCTCAGACATACTCGCGAGGCCGCCCGGGTGGGCGGCCTCGCTGCGTAACCGCGCGCGAGACCCCCGCCGAGCCGCGGCACTCCCGTTGTTGGCGGACGACGCTTCGCGTGTTCGCCGCAGCTTCGGCGCCCCGCGGGTACGCCTACTGATAGACTCGGCGGCATGAAAACAGACAGCTTGGAGCTTTCGCGTCGCGTTGCTGGTCTCAAGGCAGTGCTGTTCGACCTGGATGGAACGCTGATCGACACCGAGGAGCTGATACTGGCTTCTGCTCGGCATGCCACCAAAGAAGTGCTGGGGGAGGCGTTGCCGGACAGCGTGCTTCGACACAACATCGGAGTGCCGTTGCGCATCCAGATGGCGGAGTACGCGCCCGAGCACGTCGACGAGCTGCTGGCGTCGTATCGCAAGCACAACGATATCGTGCACGACGACCTCATTCGCGAGTACGCGGGCACTGAGACGGCGCTTGAGTCCATCCGGGAGCGCGGTCTTCCGATGGCGATCGTCACGTCGAAGAGCCGTCCTGTCGCCCAGCGCGGAGTCGACTTCTTCGGCCTCGGGCGCTTCTTCGAGTTCATCGTCGGCTACGAAGACACGACAGTTCACAAGCCGCGGGCCGAGCCGATCCTCGAAGCCGCGCGCCGGCTGGGGGTCTCGGCGGGCGAGTGCATCTACGTAGGCGACAGCCCGCACGATATGGCTGCGGGTGTGGCAGCGGGTGCGCTGACCGCTGCGGCGATGTGGGGGCCGTTCGCCGATCGCGTGCTCCAGCCCGGGCCCGACTTCGCGCTGGCACACCTCGGCGACCTGGCAGAACTGCTGCGTGGAGAGGTGGCGCGCTTTCTCGCCTAGAGGCGGGAGAGGCGAGTTGCCGCATCCAATCGGCGGGAGTACACTGACCGACGGTCGGTCAGTCATTCCCCGACCGTCAAGGGTTCCCCAATTGCCGAAGAATCCGTTGCCTGTGAGCACGCGACGCACGGGCGACGTTGTGGAACAATGCAGAAAGCGCCGCCGCCCCCCTGGGTTTGGTGGGCTTTGTGGGGTTGTCGAAGGAGGAGCGCGTGTCCAGAACCATCAAGGCGGCCGCCGTGGCCGCAGTACTGCTCGTTGCCATGATTGGTGCGACTGGCTGCTCGGGCGGAACCACAATCAAGACCGCCACTGCCAGCAAGTCGAGCTTGAAAGTCACAGTCGCTGCGTCCGGCAAGATCTCGGCGGGAGACCGCACCGAGGTCTATCCGCCCACGGTGGGCACGCTCTCGGCCGTGTATGTCAAGGACGGCCAGACGGTCAAAGCAGGCCAGAGACTTGCCAAGATGAGCACCGGCCCGCTTCGCACCGCAGTGAAGCAGGCGCAGGCTGGCGTCGAGCAGGCCGAAGCCGGACTCGCGACGCTCAATCAGACCACGCCCTCATCGGCCGACCTCGCTGCGGCCAACGCCGCAGTGTGTGCCGCCGAAGCTGAGTACAAGAACGCGAAGACCGCATATGACTTCGCGAAGCACCCGCCCGCGCCGATGCCGTCCAACCCGACGAGCATCGCCATCGCAAGCGCCAACAAGAAGCAAGCGTATGCCGGGCTGCTGAGCGCTCGCGCCACCGTCGTCAAGGTGCAGAAGGGCCGTCAGGTCACTGAGCAGCGCGAGTCGGGCAACGCGGCCGTCGCCGCTGCGCAGGCCGCGTTGGACGTCGCACAGCAGAACCTCGACGACGCCACGCTTGTCGCTCCCACGGACGGCACCGTCTTCTTGAACCCTGTGGGCGTCGCTGGCGCCGACGGCAAGGCGCCGCTGCCGGCACCAGGCGTCGGCGTGGCTCCGCAGTCTGCACCGTTCACGGTCGTGCGCCTTGGAACGTCGACGTTTACTGCCGAGGTAGACGAGGCCGACATCGACCGCGTGAAGCTGGGTATGACCGCCGACGTCACGCTCGACGCGTTTCCGGGCGAGACGTTCCACACGACCGTCGTTCACATCAACCCGGCGGCCCAGCCGACGGCCACTGGCGGCACGATCTTCCAGGTCGAGCTGGCGATTCCGGACACCGGGAAGACGATCCTATTGGGCATGAAGGGCGATGCGACCATCCAGGTCTCGGCCGTCGAAGGCGCCCTCACGATCCCGGTGGAGGCTCTGTTCAACCAGAACGGACAGAACTTCGTCTACAAGGTTGTCAACGGCAAGCTGGTTCAGACCAACATCACGGTCGGTGCCACCACGGACACCTCCGTTGAAGTGCTGCAAGGTCTCTCGGACGGCGACGTCGTCGCCAAGGCAGGTGCCACGCAGTACACGAACGGCATGGCCGTCAAAGTTCAGAACTAGCAGGTAGCGCGCATGACAGATCCCGCAACGGGGATCAACGCCGATACTGCCGAGTCGCGGAAGACTTCCGACTGCTCGGAGATCGTGCTTGAAGCCCGAGATGTCACCAAGAGCTACGTCCTCGATGAGGTCGTTGTCGATGCCCTGCGCTGCGTGAACCTCGAGGTATGCCGAGGCGAGATGCTGGCGATCATGGGCCCCTCCGGCTCGGGCAAGTCCACGCTGATGCACATCGTCGGCCTGCTGGATCACCCGACGACCGGCGTGGTCACCATCGACAACGAAGACGTCTCGCACATGGCGCCCAATGCGCTAGCCGCCGTGCGCAACAGGCGCATCGGCTTCGTGTTTCAGTCGTTCAACCTGCTTGCTAGGACCAGTGCGCAGACCAATGTCGAGCTACCGCTCGTCTACGCAGGCGTAAGCGGAGGCGAGCGCTCGCGCCGCGCTCGCCAGGCGCTCGAGCAGGTTGGATTGGGCGAGCGTCTCGGACACATGCCCAACCAGCTTTCGGGCGGTCAGCAACAGCGTGTCGCGATTGCGCGCGCACTGGTGACACGGCCGAGCATCGTGCTTGCCGACGAGCCGACGGGAAACCTCGACTCGAAGAGCGGCGTGGAGGTAATGAAGATTCTCCAAGATCTCAACGCTACAGGTATCACCGTTGTCCTGGTGACGCACGACGCCCGCGTCGCTCGCCATGCGGAGCGCGTTGTCCATATCGCTGACGGGCAAGTCGTGCTCAACGAGCGCGTGGAATGCCGCATCATGGCTGGCGACGGCCAAGGATCAGTGGCCGAGCTTGAGACCGATGCAGCAACGCTGTCGGTCAACACCGCGGTGGTGCACGCGTGAACCTAGCCGAGAGCTTCCGCATTGCGATTCGAGCGCTGGGCGCGAACAAAGTGCGCAGCGCCTTGACGATGCTCGGCGTCATCATCGGCGTTGCAGCCGTCATCCTGCTCGTCTCGATCGGTACCGGCGTTCAGAGTCAGATCACCGGGCAGATCGCCGGGCTCGGCTCCAACCTGCTATTCGTGTTGCCCGGTAAGGTTGGCGGCGGCAACGGCGGACCGGGCGCGGGTGCGGGCAAGAAGTTCTCGCTCGATGACGTCTCCTACCTGCAGACCAAGCTGGGTAGCGGGAACTTGGTAATTCCGGAACTCGCCGGGGCAGCCGACCTGCGTCTTCACAACCAGACCATGAACGGCCAGATCGCGGCTTCGAACGAGAACGTCGCGGACGCGGCGCTGGGCACGCTTTCGAGCGGCCGTTGGTATGCGCGCGGCGAGGTCGTGGGCGCATCACGCGTTGCGATTATCGGCAGCAACGTGCGCGACACGCTGTTTCCCGGGCAAGATCCGCTCGGCTCGGCGCTCGACATCAACGGACAGTCGTTCCGCGTGATCGGCGTGCTCGAGAAGAAGGGCGGCGGTCTGGGCGGCAGCCAAGACAACATCGTCGCCATCCCGATCACCACGGCGCAGCAGCTTCTGGGTTCGACCGATATCTCCGAGTTGCTGGTGCGCGTGGCAGACCCGAACCAGATCGATGCGGTCAAGTCGCTGACCGAGATCGCGATGAGGCCGCGCTTCAACGACCAGTTCACGGTGTTCACGCAGGCGCAGACGCTGAGTCTGCTCGGGACGATCCTCGGCACGCTCACGGCGATGCTGGCCGGCCTTGCGAGCATCTCGCTGCTGGTGGGCGGTATCGGCATCATGAACATCATGCTGGTTAGCGTGTCCGAGCGGACGCGCGAGATCGGCATCCGCAAGGCGGTAGGAGCGCGCACCTACGACATCCTGTCGCAGTTCGTCATCGAGGCGATCGTGCTGTCTGTGCTGGGCGGAACGATCGGGATTCTCGTGGGCGCGGGCGGCTCGTGGGCGCTGAGCTCGTTCGTCGCGACGAAGGTCACGTTCTGGGCAGTTGCGCTCGCGTTCCTCTTCAGCGCTGGAGTCGGGGTGTTCTTCGGCGTGTATCCCGCATGGCGGGCGTCGCGTCTGGATCCCATCACCGCGCTACGCTACGAGTAAGCGCTAGACCAGAGCTGTCCTCACGGTCGCTAGCTGAGAACCCCGCGCGTCAGCCCTGAAAGTCTTCGGGGTCGACCTCGTCGAGGAACTCTCGGAACGCCTGCAACTCCGCCTCCTCGTCGACGACTCCGTTCGAGTCGTCGGGGACGGCCGCGCTCTCCATGACGTCGGCGGCTACGAACACGGGCGCTCCGGTTCGCACGGCCAGCGCGATCGAGTCCGAGGGTCGCGCATCGACCGCGATGGTGCGCTCTTCGGCGCGCAGCACGATTGCCGCGAAGAACGTGCCCTCCTCCACACGCGTGATCTCAATGCGCTCGACGTAGGCGTCCAGCGACTCAATGACGCTCTTGAGCAGGTCGTGGGTGAGAGGGCGCGGGAGTTCCACGCCCTCTATCGCGAGCAGGATCGCAGTAGCCTCGGGTTGACCGATCCAGATGGGCAGCACGCGGCCGTGTCCGGGGTCGCCGGCGAGCGGACGCAGTATCAGGACCGGCTGGTTGGTGCGAGGGTCCACTGCGAGGCTGGCTATGCGGACTTCGATCACGGGCGTCCTCTCGGCTGGTAGCAGGGGTTGTCGGGTAGGTGTTACCCAGTGGGAGTCCATCATACGACACAGCGCCGAACCGGAAGGGCGATGAGATGCGTTTCGAAGTGAGGACCAACCGACGGGACGAGTTGGTCGACGTGACCTCGCAAGTCGCCGAGGTGGTGGCGGCATCCGGCGTTGAGGCGGGCATCGCAGTAGTCTCGAGCCCCCACACGACGGCCGGGGTGACCGTCAACGAGAACGCCGACCCCGACGTCCAGCGCGACGTGCTGCACGGCCTGCAGCGCATCTTCCCGCGAGAGGGTGACTGGCGACACTTCGAGGGCAACAGCGACGCGCACCTCAAGACCGCGCTGGTGGGCACGAGCGCAACGCTGCCCGTGGCTGGTGGGCGCCTTGCGCTGGGCACTTGGCAGGCGATCTACCTCGCCGAGTTCGACGGGCCCAGGACGCGCAAGGTCGATGTGACGGTGGTTTCGGGTGTCGGCTGAGCCGGCGTTCTTCGGTTGCGGCGGGGGTGCTCGGCAGTGGTCGCGATTGAGCTTGGCGGGGGGCAGGAAAACCGCCTTGACCGGGCAGAACCGCTGGTATATGGTATGCGGGCGTTTCGCCCAGACCGGGCCCGTAGCTCAGTTGGTTAGAGCGCACGGCTGATAACCGTGAGGTCGTTGGTTCGAATCCAACCGGGCCCACCATCGCAACAGCTCAGGCGGCCACATCGGCCGTCTGTTTCTGTTAATGGGCACGTTCTACCAGTGCCCTCCGATTGTCGGAGCCGCACGCAGGCAGATTCAGAGGCGCCGAGAACCACGGCCGATGCCTGATGGCCCGAAGCTGGCTATGGTTTGAACGACATTCAAGCAGGCCAGCGTTAGCGATAGGAAGACGAGCTCATTGTCTAGAGATGACGCACGCAAGCCAAGCACGGCGAAGGATATCCAAGCCGCCAAGGCAACAAGGCCCGGGCCCGAGCTCGAACTGGCCGAGGTCAAGACGCTCACCAAGATGGGGCGCGCCAAGGGCAACCTCAGCGATGAGGAGATTCAAGGCGCGCTATCCGGCATCAATCTGAGCGAAGATCAGTTCGACCATATCTACAGCCACTTCCGCGACAGCGGCATTGTGGTCGCGGACGACCTGGGAGATCTGGGAGTCGGGCTGCCAGGCATCGAAGGGGCCGATGCCGTCGAGCGTGTCGTCGCCGTCGACGCCGAGGCCGACCCGATCAACATCCCGCTTCCTCCCAAGGTCGCGCCAGCAAAGACCGCAAAGAAGCGCGCAAAGAAGCGCGAGACGCTTAACTCCGTGGCACCGCTGACCGGCGATCCGGTCCGCATGTACCTCAAGGAGATCGGCAAGGTTCCGCTGCTCACGGCGGCCCAGGAAGTCGACCTTGCGATGAAGATCGAGGCCGGTCTGGAGGCCGCGGCCAAGATTGACGAAGCCCTTGTGGCCGGTGTTGCCATGGACCGCGCCGAGAAGCGGCGGCTGACCCGCATCGAGCGTGTCGGTCTGGACGCCAAGCAGCAGCTCGTCGAGGCCAACCTGCGCCTCGTCGTCTCGATCGCTAAACGCTATTCCGGGCGGGGGATGCACTTCCTCGACCTGATCCAGGAGGGCAACCTCGGCTTGATTCGCGCCGTGGAGAAGTTCGAGTACACCAAGGGCTTCAAGTTCTCGACGTACGCGACGTGGTGGATCCGGCAGGCTATCACCCGCGCCATCGCCGACCAAGGCAGAACGATTCGCATCCCGGTCCACATGGTCGAGACGATAAACAAACTGATCCGCATCCAGCGTCAGCTTCTCCAAGAGCTGGGGCGCGAGCCCACCCCGGAGGAGATCGGCGACCAGATGGAGATGACGGCCGACCGCGTGCGCGAGATCCTCAAGATCTCGCAGGAGCCGGTCTCCCTCGAGACGCCGATTGGCGACGAGGCCGACAGCCAGCTCGGCGACTTCATCGAGGACGGCGAAGCGATCGCGCCTGCGGACGCGGCGAGCTTCTCGATGCTGCAAGAGCAGCTCTCAAGCGTGCTCGATGGCCTGGCCGAGCGCGAGCGCAAGGTCATCGAGCTGCGATTCGGCTTGGTGGACGGCCACCCCCGAACGCTCGAGGAGGTCGGACGCGAGTTCGGCGTCACGCGCGAGCGCATCCGGCAGATCGAGTCCAAGACGCTTTCGAAACTGCGCCACCCTAGCCGCTCCAGCAAGTTGAAGGACTACCTGGAGTAGGAGGCGATCGTGGAGCGCAGCGACAAGACGATTCTTGTGATTGGCGCGACCGGCCAGCAGGGTGGCGCGGCGACCAAGCATCTTCTCGCGGACGGCTGGCGCGTCAGGGGCCTCACGCGAGACGCAGACTCGCTGGCGGCGCGGTCGCTAGCGGCCGCTGGCGTCGAACTCGCGATTGGCGACCTGCTCGACCGAACGTCGCTCGATCGCGCGGTGGACGGCGTCTACGGCGTCTTCAGCGTGCAGAACACCAGAACCGCGGGCGCCGAGGGCGAGCTGGTCGAGGGCAAGAACATCGCCGATGTCGCATTGGCCGCCGGAGTGCAGCACTTCGTCTACAACTCGGCGGTTGCCGATCCGAGAGCGACTCAGCCTTTCATGCTGGCGAAGCCCAAAATCGAGGCACACATTCGCGAGATCGGTCTGCCTGCGACCATCTGGCGCCCGGTTACGTTCATGGAGAACTACCTGCGCCAGCGCGACCAGATCCTCGGCGGGAAGCTGATCTGGCCGCTGTGGCCGGAGTCGATGACGTTCATGATCGCCGTGGACGACATCGGGCGCTTCGTGGCGCTCGCCTTCAGCGCTCCGGATCGCTTCATCGGAGCGGAGATGGCGATTGGCGGCGACGCGATGACCATGACCCAGGTCGCCGAGACCTTCTCACGCACGCTGGGGACGTCTGTCGAATACGTGCACGTCGACGAGCTCTCTGGAATCCCGGCGCCGCCGCGTCCGGTTCCCGGCGAGCCCCAGTACTGGCGCGCCGACATCGCCGCTTGCCGAGAACTACTGCCAGGCCTGAAGACACTGGGTGAGTGGATCGCTGAGTCCGGCTGGGTCTAGCGCCGCGGGCAGCTCGGGGTGGCGCTTGGAATGAGCATGGAGGAACATCGTCTCGGTGATTGGCTGAGACGAGAGGCCTGACATGGAGAACGAGCACACGACCGTTGTCCACCCCAACGACGTCCTGGATGAGATTCACGCTGCCGAGCGGGGAATCGACAGGTTCAACCGTGCGGTGGGTCAGATGATCACGAACGCGGTTGCCACGATGTGGTGTGCCTACGTGTTCGCGCTCATCGCGCTTATTTCTTTGCCGCAAGCCATCCACGACTCGTTCACAGGCGGTTTCCGTCCGCTTCCCATCATCACCTGGGTCGCGCAGACGTTCCTGCAGCTGGTGCTGCTTGCCGTCATCTTGTACGGCCAGAACCTGCTATCGCAGAAGGCCGATGCAAGGTCGGAGGCGACGTTCCGCAACACGAAGAGCGCCGAGACCCGCCTGACCCAGATTCTCAAGGGCATAGAGGCACGAGGCGAAGAGAACGCGCGCATGGAGCAGCAGAACAACGACATCCTCCAAGCGCTGGAGCACCGCGCCTAGAGGATGTCGGGTTCGTACCGGGTCGAGCGAGCGACGAGCAGGCAGCCCTAGCTTCCCGAGGAGCTGCCGCCGTTGCCTTGGAAGCGACGACGACGCGAGTT
Organism: Coriobacteriia bacterium; assembly: GCA_031292615.1. NCBI lineage: Bacteria > Bacillati > Actinomycetota > Coriobacteriia > Coriobacteriia bacterium. The sequence goes on from JARLGT010000124.1 coordinate 18,369, forward strand.
GCTGCCGGGACGGCTCTTGCGGTTGCCGCTTCCGGGGGTGACGCGAGCCGTGCCACGCTTGGGGTTGGCTTCGCGATCGGGATCCGGCACGAGGCGGTCGCCAGCGTAGACGAAGCCAGCCTGGTCCTCGCACGCGAGCACCGCGCCGATGGTCTTCTCGATGTCGCGCAGCTGATCGTGCTCTTCGGGGGCGAACAGCGAGAACGCGGTACCGCTCTTGCCGGCACGAGCCGTGCGGCCGATGCGGTGGACGTAGTCCTCGGGCACGTTGGGCAGGTCGAAGTTGATGACGTGCGTGATGTTCTCCACATCGATACCGCGGGCCACGATGTCAGTGGCGACGAGTACCTTGTGCTTGCCGCGCTTGAAGCCGTCGAGGGCCTGCTGGCGCTGCGACTGCGAGCGGTTGCCGTGGATGGCCGCGCCGCTGATGCCGGCGTTACCCAAGACCTTTGCCACGCGGTCGGCGCGGTGCTTGGTGCGGGTGAAGACGAGCACCTTGTTCAGGTCGTGCTCGTGGATGAGCGACAGGAGCAGGTCGAACTTCTGCTGGCTGTTCACCGGGTAGACAGACTGAGCGATCTTGTCGATCGGCTTGTTGGGGGGAGAGACGTCGATGCGCACCGGCTCGTGCAGCATGTCGCCAGCGACCTTCATGACCTCGGGGGTCATAGTCGCCGAGAACAGGAGGTTCTGACGCGCCGAGGGAAGCAGGTCGATGATCCGCTTCACGTCGGGCCAGAAGCCCATGTCCAGCATGCGGTCGGCCTCGTCGAGCACGAGGATCTCGACGCG